>JAADYV010000118.1 GCA_010092855.1 Chloroflexota bacterium
CGGGAGCTTGGCCTGTCCCGCAACGACCTGACGAGCCTGCCACCGGAAATCGGCCAGTTGGCCAGCCTGGAGTGGATGCCCCTGGACGGCAACCCGCTCGAATCCCCGCCGCCGGACGTGGTCGCGCAGGGGACGGCGGCGGTGCTGGCGTATTTGCGCGCGTTGGACAGCGCTCAGGGGCAGGCCCAGCCCAACGATCCCGCCTATCAAGAAGCCCAACGCCGTATCGAGGAGGCGCGCATTTCCGGCGCGACGGAACTCGACCTGGCCGACATGGGATTGGCGGCCCTACCGCCGGAGATCGGCCAACTGCAAAATCTGACCAGTCTCTCCCTGGGATTCAATAGCCTGACCGAACTCCCCCCGGAGATTGGGCACGTGCCCGGGCTGGAGACCCTGTTTGTGGACCATAACCGGCTGACGGCCCTGCCCCCGGAGATCGGCCAGCTCACCAATTTAACCGTACTTGGCGTACAGTACAACGAGCTGCGCGAGCTCCCGCCCGAAATCGGCGAACTGCGCGCCCTGCGTATATTGAGCCTGGACGGAAACCGGCTGACCGCACTGCCCTCGGAAATCGGCCAGCTAACCGCCCTGCAAGGATGCTGGCTGCTGGACAATCAACTGACCCGTCTGCCACCAGAGATGGGCCAGCTCACCAACCTGGGGATTCTTGATCTGCGCGACAACATGCTGACGAGCCTACCCCCGGAACTGGGACCGTTAACCACTCTCACCGAGTTGCGGCTGGACGGCAACCCGCTCATCGACCCGCCGCCGGAAGTGGTCGCGCAAGGGACAGCAGCGGTGCTGGAGTACCTGCGCGCGCTAGAGTTCGGCCAGGAATAGGGGCCGCCAGGCAATGTGCCGCCGGGGGGCGACGATGCGAATGCTGTCTCCCAACCGGGGCAAGCGCGGTTCATTTTGATCCTTTTTTCACAAGATTTTAATCCCGGCGCGTAGTGCGCTGCGGTATGGTGTTTGGTGCCGAAACGCATGAAGGTTCTGTTGGCACGCTCTTGCTGGGCCGCCTGTTGAGCTACCGGGAGGCTCGCCTCCTGGGGGTGCTTCGCCAACTTGACAGCCGTTGGCGGCTCAACCACAATACACACACAAGCGGATTGGATGCCTCGGAGGGGGAAATGCCCATGAAACACATACGATTGGTTAGCGGGTTGGTGTTGCTCGTTACGGCGCTGGTGCCGGGGGTGGTCTCCACACCGGCGGCGGCACAGTCGGAACTGGTGGCGGCGCTGGAAGTGCTGGACGCGGGGGTAGAGGTGTTCCCCTACGATACCGGCAGTTGGGTGCCGATCAACGTCGAGACGTTAGTGCGCGCCGGGGACTCGATTCGCACCGGTGAGACCGGGCGCGCGCGAGTGACGTTCTTCGCCGACGGCACGCGCGTGGTCCTTGATCCAGGCACGGAAATTACCATTCTGGAATTCGAAGAGACGGACGACGGTTTCTCGCTGCGCATCGAAGTGGTGGCCGGGATCACCGAGCAGCAGTTCCGGCGCTTGCTGGATGCTGGCTCGTCCTACGAGGTCGTCACGCCCGGCGCGGCGATGGTCGTGCGCGGCACGGACTTTTCGGTGCGCGTTGAGGACGACGGGCGCTCGTCGGTGATCACGGCGGACGGGCTGGTCGAAGCGTCGGATCGCGGCCAGGCGGCGGAGGTCCCGCCGGGGTTCGGGCTGCGGTCGGAAAGCGGCGGCCCGTTGAGTCCGGTCGTTCCGGCGCGGTCATTCGAAGAACTCGACGCGGCGTTGGACGGCTGCCCTGGCGCAGTGGAGACCAGCGCCGATGTGCTGGTGAATGTGCGCCTGGGGCCGGGCCTGGACTTCGAGCGCGTGGGGGCGATTGCGCCGGCCAGCATCGACATGCTGCTGGGTGTTGATCCCAGTGGTGAATGGTACCGCATCAACTTCCGGGGCGGGTTTGGCTGGATATACAGCGCACTGCTGACGGTGGGCGTTACCGGGGTCTGCGATGAACTGCCGCTCTATCCCGAAGGTTATCTTGAAGACTCTTCGCTCTACAACTGGATCGGGGACGAAGAAGGCATTGCAACGGTGGTGGTCGAAACCGCCAACCTGCGCACCGGTCCGGGATTGACCTATGCGCTGGCAGGCTCGGTACCGGGCGGCACACGCCTGACGATTGCGGGGCGCACGGAAGACAACGAATGGTTCCGTGTGCGCACGCCGGACGGTGAAACGACCTGGATCGCGGCGTTCCTGGTGAACGTCAGCGCTGACATCGACCAGGTGGGCGTGGTCCCGCTGGAGGACGGCGTGCCTGTCGATGAGGTCGCCGATGAAGCGGACCCGGCTGACGTGGAAGCGCCCGAAGACCCGGCGGTCGACGACGAAACTGAAGACGAACCTGAAGACGAGCCAGGTCCCTTCGGTGCGTAACACGGCGCAGACGGGATTAGCGTGGCAGTGGCGCATTGCGATCAGCCTGGGCGTGGGCCTGGGCGTTGCGGCGCTGGTGCTGCTGGTATGGTGGGGCGACCTGTTTGTCTCGACCCGGCTGCGTTTCACGGACGTGTTTTACGTCGAAAAGGAGCCATCCAGCCAACTCGATGTGGTGATCGTGGCGGTCGATGATGCCACGCTGGACAGCTACGGGTCTGCGCTGGTATCGTGGCCACGCCGCCACCATGTGACGCTGGTCAACATCCTCAGCGACGCGGGCGCGCGCGTGGTCGCGTTCGATATCCTCTTTGGCGCGCAGCCTGCCACCGAGACGGCTGATCCGGTCACCGGCCAGACGGTGCTTGCCGGCGGTGATCCCGCGCTGGCCGCTGCCTTCACTCAGGCTGCCGACTTCAAAACGGTCGAGACCGGCGATGGCGACACCAACGTGGTTAACACGCGCGTGGTGCTGCCGGTGGTCGGGGCGCTGCGGCAGGCCAGCACGGGCAGCATCGAATATGCTGAATTCCTGCTGCCCAGCCAGGAACTCCGCGAAGCCGCGCGGATGCTGGGCCACACTAACATGCTTACCGACCCGGACGGCAGCATTCGCTGGCTATCCACGCGCGTCCAGGCCGGGGACCAGACCTACCTGTCGTTCAGCCTGGTCACGTTTATGGCCGCGACCGGGGCCACCCCGCTGATGCTGCCCCACCTGGTAACGTTCGAGGACGGGCGGGTCATCACGCCGGAATTGAACATCCCCATTGACGACCAGGATCGCATGTTGATCAACTATTTCGGTGCACCAGACGACGGCACCTTCCCCGCCTATTCCTACCGCGCCGTGCTCGCGGGCGAGGTTGATCCCGCCGTGTTCCACGACAAGATCGTACTGGTGGGCCTGATGAATCACACCGGGCTGGGCGATATGTATGACGTGCCCATCGGCCTGGACAACCGCATGATGGCCGGGGTCGAAGTGCACGCCAACGCCCTCCAGACGCTGCTGGACCATGAGCCGCTGACCATGCAGAACCGCACCTCGCAGGCGCTCATGATTGTGGCGCTGACCCTGATCGCGAGCGTGCTCTACGGGCAGGCCGTGCGGCGCTGGTTCTGGCTGGCGCTGGCGATTCCCGGCGTGATCGTGGGCACGATTGGCGGCCTGTTCGTCTATGCCAACCTCAACGCCCAGGTGATGGACCTGTTCGACGCGCTGCTGGCGGTGGTGCTGCCCGCCCCGGCGATTATCGTGCTCCACACGGGCGTCGAAACCCGGCTGCGCCGCCGCGCGGAGCTGCTGCTGGATAGCATGGTAGCCGCGTCCAGCCAGCGCCTGGACCTGGAGCCGATCCTGGCCAGCATTGCCGCCGACCTGCGCTTCATCCTGCCGCGTGCGTCACGGGTCGAAGTCTGGGTGTGGAACGCGGGCACCGGCACACTGGACCGCGCCTTAGTCGATCCCACCACCACCGATTCTGCCGCCGCCCCTGCGCATGATGCGGGGACGCTCCCCGCGATCCCCTCGCGCAGACAGGTGTGCCGGGCGCTGGAATCCGGGCAGTTGCTGCGCGAAGACCAGCGCATTGCCGTGCCGATGCGCTGGCAGGGGCAGCCGGTGGGCGTGCTAGTGGCACGCACTCCGGGCCTGCTGACGCCCGAACGCCGCGCCGTGCTGCGTATGTTTGCCTGGCAAACGGCGTCGATCATCACCAACGCGCGCCTCTATGCACACGCCCGCGACCTCAGCGATCTCAAAACGCGCATGATCCGCATGGCGTCACACGATCTCAAGAACCCGCTGGGCGTGATCGTGGGCTATGTCGAGCTGCTGGAGATGGAACATGGCCGTGAACCATTCCTCTCCGAGTTGCAGCAGGACTATCTGCGCAAGATGAACGACTCGGCGGAACGAATGCTGACTATCGTCAACGAGATTCTGAGCGTCGAGCGGGCCGAACGCGGGCTGGAGATGGTGTCGGAATATGACCTCGGCGCGCTGCTGCTGGAGGTAGCGACCTTCTACCTGCCGCAAATGGAAGAGAAACACCACACCTTCGACCTGGATATGCCCGACGACTTCCCTGGCATGTCGGGCGATCCGGGCCAGGTGCGCGAGGCGCTCAGTAACCTGCTCGGCAACGCGATCAAGTATACGCCGGACGGCGGCGAAGTCACGCTGCGGCTGGCCCAACACGACGGCAAGGCGCGCGTCGAAGTGCGCGATTCCGGGGTGGGCATTGCGGAAGACGCGCAGGCCAGGCTGTTCACGCCCTTCTACCGCGTGCGCACCGGCGCTACGGCGACTATTCCCGGCACGGGGCTGGGCTTGTCGCTGGTCAAGGCCGTGATCGAGGCGCACGATGGCCGCGTGTAGGTCACGAGCGCCGAGGGCGAAGGCAGCACCTTTTTCGTCGAGCTGCCGTTCCCGGATTCACCTCCGGCAGCGGCATCAGCAGCGGTGTCCGACTCGCGCCCCTGCGAAACCGGGTAACCATTCGCGTGTGAAACCAGCAGCTATGTTTCTGCTATTATGTTGCGTGTATCATAGGCTAGTAGTACAATTATGATGCGTATGTGTTTTGCATCACAAGTTGAGGGGGATATCTCCATGAAAGCTCTAACGGCGCGCGCCTGGCGCGTGTTTCTGATGATGGTGTTGCTGCTCACCCTGGCGTTGAGCGCCTGTGGGAATGATTCCGACG
>JAADYV010000607.1 GCA_010092855.1 Chloroflexota bacterium
CGGCGCAGCCGGGCGTTTTCGTGCTGTTCGAATTTGACATCTTCTTGCAGCGCGGCAATGCGCTCGCCTAGCGCGTCGGGTGTGGTGCCAAGCTGCCACGCGGCATGATTGAGGCGGCTCAGTCCCCGGCGAATGTAGGCTTCGGCGGCGTGCCCGGTCAGCGCTTCGACGCGGCGAATGCCCTGCGCCACGCTGCCCTCCGCCGTGATCACGAATGGCCCGATAATGCCGGTGTGCTCGACGTGGTTGCCGCCGCACAGCTCGTAACTGTAGCGCACATCCCCGTTGTCCCAGATGTTGACCGTGCGCACGTCTTCGGCGTATTTTTCACCAAAGAGCGCCATCGCGCCCTCAGACCGGGCGGTGTCCAGGTCTTTCCACTCGATGGTGACCGGCAGGTCGGCCAGGATCGCTTCGTTGACGTTGTGGGTGATAGCGTCCAGTTCCTCGGCCCTCACCGCCTCGTCGTGGCTGAAGTCGAAACGCAGCCGGTCCGGGGCGACCAGCGAGCCGCGCTGCTGCACATGGGTGCCCAGCACCGCGCGCAGTTGGGCGTGGAGCAAGTGAGTGGCGGTGTGGTTGCGCATAATGTCCAGCCGCCGGTTGCCGTCCACGCTGATGGTGCAGTCCGCGCCGGTGGCAGGCTGGCCCTCGACCACCTCGCCGATGTGTACGATCAGGCCGCCGACCGGCTGCCGCGCATCTTCAATGTCGATGGTCCAGTTGGGGTGTTCGATCACACCGGTGTCGCTGACCTGGCCACCGGCCTCGACGTAAAACGGCGTGCTGTCCAGCACCACTTCCACCCGGTCACCGACCTGGGCCGAATCGACCAACTCGCCGTCGCGCAGGATGGCCAGTACGCGCGCCTCCCGGCTGAGCGGACCGTACTGGTCCTGCTGCACCCGGTCTGTGATCAGGCCCTGCTGCTTGAGCGTGTTGAGCACCTGCAAATAGACCTGGCCCATGTCGATGTCACTGAATGCGCCGCCGTCCACGCCCCGGCTAACGGCTTCGTGATGCGACTGCGCCGCGCGGAAGCCTTCTTCGTCAACGCTGAAGCCGCGTTCCTGCACGATGTCGCGCGTGATCTCCAGCGGCAGGCCTTTCTCGGCGTGCAGGCGGAAAGCGTCTTCACCCGCGAGTGTGCCACTCTCCGGCAGATCGGCCAGCATGTCGCCCAGTTCGGCCAGAGCACGGTCCATCGCACGCCGGAAACGGACCTCTTCGTTGGTCACCGTGCGGCGGATGCCTTCACGGTTGTCGAGCACTTCAGGGTAGGCCTCGCCCATTTTGTCAACCACAGCGTCGGTCACATTCGCCAGGAACGGCTCCTCAAAGCCGAGTTTGGTCCCGAAACGCACCGCGCGGCGGATCACCATGCGGCAGACGTAGTCGCGCCCGGTCGCGCCGGGCCGCACGCCATCCGCGATCAGGAAACTGGCGGCGCGCATGTGGTCGGCGATGACGCGGTAGGGCACGATGTCGGCGTCGCGTTCGGCGTCGGTGTGCCCGGTCAATTCCTGCACGCGCTCGATGATGGGCATGAACAGGTCGGTTTCGTAGTTCGCCTCGACACCCTGCATCACGGTCACCATGCGCTCGAAGCCCATCCCGGTATCGACGCCGGTCGCGGGCAGCGGCTCGTCGTACTGGCCGGTGTGTTCGGGGTCGTCCTGGGTGCGGTTGTACTGCATGAACACCAGGTTCCAGATTTCCATGAAACGCCCGTCGTCGGCTTCCAGGGATGGGATGATGTCGTCTTCGCCGCGTTCGGGGTGGCGGTCCCAGTGGATTTCGCTATTGGGGCCGCAGGGACCGGTTTCGGCCATCTGCCAGAAGTTATCGTCCGGGCCCAGCCGCGCGATGCGCTGGGGGCTGATGCCGATCTCGTTGACCCAAATGTCGTAGCTCTCGTCGTCCTTCTCGTAGATCGTCACCGCCAGGCGGTCCGGCGGTAGCTCGTAAACTTTGGTCAGCAGGTCCCACGCGAGCTGGATCGCGCCGCTCTTGAAGTAGTCGCCAAAGCTGAAGTTGCCCAGCATCTCGAAGAAGGTGTGATGCCGGTTGGAGGGGCCGACGTTTTCCAGGTCGTTGTGTTTGCCGCTCACGCGCATACACTTCTGTGACGACGTGGCGCGGGAATAGGGGCGCTGGTCCAGGCCCAGGAACACGTCCTTAAACTGGACCATGCCCGCGTTGGTGAACAGCAGGGTCGGGTCGTTGCCGGGCACCAGCGAAGAGGATGCCACGCGCTTGTGATTCATTTCCTCGAAGAATTCCAGAAAGGCTTCGCGCACTTCGGCGCTGGTCATCTTTTTCATGGGCCGGGTTTCTCTCTTGTGCATGATCGTGGCGTGAACAAATGTGGTGCGATTATAGTGAAGGGTGTGGCGCTTGACAATGGCGATTGCGCTGGGAGCGCTGCGTGTGTGGTGATCGGTGTAGATTGGGTGGGTTCGAGGGGGGAATCTCGGTACAAATTGGGGACACGTTGATAAAGGTAGTGTACCGCGCACCCTGCCCATACCACAAAAAATCGGGCACTTCGGCGGCACGGTTCGGGGCATACTTCGTGCATTACCCTGTTGAGTGTATAGGAGCGAGCCAGATGGTGATCGCGTTTGAAAGAGCAACCCCCGATGATGCCCCTGCGCTAACCGAGGTCCAGACGCGCTGTTTTGACGACGATGCCCGGCGCTTCCTGGATCAGCCCAGCGGCGGTCCGCCAGGATACGATTCGGAGGAATGGCAGGTCATGATCATGCAGCAGGCACACGCCTACTACAAGATTCTGGATGGCGAGCAGATCATCGGCGGGATCATTGTGTTCCAGTACGGGAAGAGTCGCTACGAGTTAGGCCGCATCTACCTCGATCCGGATTACCAGGATCGCGGCATCGGCACGCGAGCGATGCAGTTTGTCGAAGGGGCATATCCCGACGCGGAAGTCTGGCAACTGGAGACGCCGACCTGGGCTACGCGCAACCAGCACTTCTACGAAAAGCTGGGGTATGTGAAGGTCAGCGAAACGGGCGACGACGTGAACTACGAAAAGCAGATGCCGCATCAGTGATCGGCTGGTATTCCGTGTCGTCAAAACATCGCGAGAGGCGTGCGCAACCGCTCGCGATATTGTATGCCGCTTGGTTGATGATTTGTCTAGAAGAACAAATACTATGTTAAAATAGTCTTGATCGTGTGTATATTATAGAGGAGTTACCGTGAGAAAAGTAATTTCTATTTTCGTTATATTTTGGGGGTCGGCTTGGGTAGCGACTGCAACAGCTCAAGATGACATACCGATCATCGAATACAGCACGCTCTATACCCACTCGTTTTCTGAACCGGACGAGCAGTATTTCGCCCAATTCAATGGCGAGGAGGGTGACCTGGTATATGTTCTCGCAGATTATGTTGATTATTCTTCAGGCGATATCGAGATCGATCTGCGCGACACCGTCGGTAGAACAATTGGTTTTCGTGAAGAGTACGCATTTGATCCATTTGTTCTGGCAGAGTTACCCGCGACGGCACTATATACGGTTGTTATAACAGCTGAGGAGCCTGGGGCGGTCGAATTCATAGTTGGATTGACAGGGTATTTGGAGGACGGCTTCACCGCGCATCTATCAACCGAAGGTTTCCAGATTTTGGCTGGCGTGCGAGCTGCCGAAACCGGCTCCTATGCGTTAACGTTCGCCAGAACCGATGGAGAACTCGCGACTGCTTTTGAAATAATCACGTTTTCCGAATACTTCAGCGAGAATGTGATTAGAGTCAATGGTACCCAGGTCGATAACTGGACTGCCCAGATAAATCTCAATGCTGGAGACCAGTATGTTGTTTTCCTGGATCAGAATATCTTTCGAGAGTCTGGTACCGAGGCAACAGTCGAGGTCACCCTTGAAGCCATAGAATAGCTTTCATCTGGTCCAGTTGTTGGAGAATACTTGGCACGGAGCAGGGGGGCGTACCGGATGGTTTTGTTCGCAGCGGAGATGAATTCGCTCAGGAGACGGCTTCGTCGCTGTCCTGCACGGTAAAGGTGCGGGTTGCTTCCAGTTCGTCGTCGAGGTAGACATCCACTTTGTAGTCCCCAGGAGCCAGCAGCGGGTCGGGGTATAGCGCGAAGCTCATCACGGAATTGGTATGCTCGGAGGAGAGGATGCTTTCACCCAGCAGTGTGTCTGGCGCTTCACCCGAAATGCCAACAGCGGTCCAGACGGCTTTGATCTCGGTGTCGTCGGGCGCGCTCTTCACTTCGACGACGCAGAACACGGTGTCGTCCATCGAAAAGGTGGTGGTTTCCTGATCGCCGTCCTCGTCTTTGGCGAGCTTGACGCTCTCGATCTTGGCCGTGCTGAACGAAAATTCGCAGGCCAGCGCCGCCAGGACGAGTGCGAATAGAACCAGCCAGACGGGTTTGCACATCGAGCGTTTTCTCCTGTCCGTATAGAACCAACAAACCAGGCTCATTGTACTCGATTACGATGATTTTTGCGTGACCTGCGGTGTCCAAAAAACAACGGTTGCTCAGAACACGTCCAGGTCCTGGCCGGAGACGACGGGGCCGTCATAGTGGGCGCGGACTTCGGCCAGCAGGTCATCGTCGCTGGTGCCCCAGTAGAGCTGGTGGACCAGCACCAGCAGGCCAGGGCGCGCCTGGGACGCGATCTCGGCCAGTTGGTGGGCGGAGGTGTGCACCGCGCGGTGATACGTCTGCCATTCCGGAGGGCGTTTGGCGAAACCTGCCACCGAGTACGCTTCGTGGACCAGGATGTCGCAGCCGGTGGCGTGTTCGATGACGTTGGGCTGGGGCGTGGTGTCGCCGGAAATCACGATGATGCGGTCTGGCGTGGTGAACTTGAATCCGAAGGCGGGCCAGGAGCCGTGATCAACCGCAAATGCATCCACCGTCACCCGCTCATCAGCATACACCCGGCCCGGCGCGATCTCGGTGGCGTGCACCTGGTGGCCCCCGTCGTTGGCGGGTTCGAGGCCGGTCAGCCGCTCATGGATGGCCTGCGCGTAGGCGGCCAGGATGTGGCCGGTCATGGCCTGGAGTCCGGGCGGCCCGTAGACGTGCAGCGGTTCCTCCCGGCCCAGCACCCAGGGCGTCAGAATCAGGTCGGGATACCCAGCAGTGTGGTCGGAGTGCAGGTGGGTGAGGAAGGCGCGCGTCAGGTTGGACACCTGGAGCGCGTCGATCCCGTTGCGGTGGGCGGCTGCTGCACGGCGCACCCCGCCCGGTCCGAAATCGACAAGGTAGGGCACCCCATCCGCGACGATGGCCAGCGCGGGACCGGATCGATCCGGGTCGGCATTGGGGGTACCGGTGCCGAGTAGAACAAGCTGTGTGCTCATCAGCGAATGCGGCGGCTTTCCGCATTGGCGTGCATGTCCAGGTAGCGCAGCCAGCCGCGCACGGTCAGGTCGCCATACTGGTTGTGGGGGATTAGACGCGCCAGGTCCGCCTCGACTTCGGCCAGGGAATGCAGCAGGCTGAGGGTGTCGGCGCGCGTGGTCTGGAATTCGGCGCACAGCGCGTCCCATTCCATATCGGCGTCGGGGCGGTAGTCGTCGTATTCGTCTATGATCAGGTCATCGCCCAGCGTCACCATCAGCCGTCGCTGGCTCCAGCGCTCGATGCCGATCACGTGGCGCAGTTGCGCGCGGTTGCGGTCGGTGCCCTTAGCCTGTGCGATATGGTGGGCGATGCCGTCCCCGGCGCGGTCCAGGTGGGCGATGAACTCGTCCAGCGTCCAGTTGCGGACGGGGCGCTCCAACACCAGGCCGCTGATCGCCCGCTTTACAGTTTTGAGAACCATGTCCCCCCTCTTGTGTGGCTATTCCTGGGTCGAATTTGACGCGGCACGGCGCTGGTGAATACGGCGCTGCCACCGGCGGAAAATGGCGCGTGGCGAAAGCAGCATCAGTCTGCGCCAGAAGCGCACCACCGGACGCCGCACCCAGGCGCGCGCATACTCGCTTTGGCGGCGACCCCAGGTGATCGAATAGCCGGGCTTGCCGGGCACCGCCGTCCACTCGATGACGGCGGCTCCCCAGGCCAGCCCGCCGCCAAAACCTACCAGCCCCAGGACGTCGCCCGGTTTCAAACGGTTTTTGTCAGCGGCTTCGGCCAGCGCAATCGGAATCGAGGCGGCAGAGGTGTTGCCGTAGCGTTCGACGTTGGAATAAACACGGTCGGCGGGGATTTTGAGCGCTTTGGCGGCGTGATCCATGATGCGCTGGTTGGCCTGGTGCGGGATCACAAGCGCCAGGTCTTCCGGTGTCATGTTGGCTTTCTCCAGCGCGGTTCTCAGGCTGTCGCCGATGACCCGCGTGGCGAAGCGGTAGACGCCTTTGCCGTCCATGTAGATACGGTGCATCTCGTGCTGGCCGTCTTGCAGGTAGGTGTCACGGCTGCTGACGGTCGGCAGCGTGAGCATGTCCCAGCCGGAGCCATCAGAGCGCAGGATGCTGCTCAGCACGCCGCCCGGTGCATCGCTGCCTTGCAGCACGACTGCCCCCGCGCCGTCGCCAAACAGGATACATGTTCCGCGATCCGACCAATCCACCACGCGGCTGAGCGTTTCCGCGCCGATGACCAGCGCGGCGTCAATCTCACCCAAGCGAATCTTGGCAGAGGCCATATCCACCCCGTAGACGAATCCGGAACACGCGGCGCTGAGGTCGAACGCTCCGGCGTCGCGCGCGCCCAGCAGGTCTTGCACCAGGCTGGCGGTGCTCGGGAAGATGTGTTCCGGGGTGGCCGTGGCGACGATGATCAGGTCGATGTCACTGGGTAGCAGGTTAGCCACGCCTAGCGCTTTTTGGGCGGCGCGGGTGGCCAGGGAGGTTGTGGTTTCGCGCTGTTCGGCAATGCGGCGTTCTTTGATGCCAGTGCGGGCGGTGATCCAGTCATCGTTGGTATCCACAATCGCTTCCAGGTCCGTATTCGACAGCACCTGGGACGGCACTTCCATACCCCATCCGGTAAGGTGTGCATACCGCACAGTGGTGCGCGGGCGTGCCCCGTTGAGGTTGCGGTGATTGGTCCGGGGGGATCGTGTAAGTTGTTCAGTCATGGTGATTCACTCCCGCGAAAAAACAGTGGGGCCGGGCGGACCCGTGCCCCGCGGTCGGGATGAGCGTCTAGTCCTGGAATTGGCTGAAGATCAGCACGGCATTGTGGCCACCAAAGCCAAATGAATTACTCATGGCGTGTGTGATGTTGGCCGCGGCGCCGACCTTGGGTGTGTAGTTGAGGTCACATTCCGGATCGGGGTTGTCGAGGTTGATGGTGGGCGGGATGAACTGCTCGGTCATGGCCTTGATGCTGAGCACGGCTTCCACGCTGCCCGCGCCACCCATCAGGTGCCCGGTCATGGACTTGGTGGAGCTGATCGGGATATTGTAAGCATGTTCGCCAAAGACGCCCTTAATGGCGCGCGTCTCGCTGACATCATTGAGTTGGGTGCTGGTACC
>JAADYV010000608.1 GCA_010092855.1 Chloroflexota bacterium
ATCGGAGGTTTATGGTGGCATCGAGGTGCCCGTCTTCGACACCACAAAAGAAGCCATGAACTATATCTACGACGATTTGGGACTCTGAGTGCCGGGAAATATGGTGTAACAAGGTCTTCGAGACACACCTGTCTTCTGACCGTATCTGTACCCAATTGAGATGTTCATGGGCAGTCCGGGCGAGCGCATCCCCACATCCCCGTGCGCTCGCTCGTATTCTTCACCGCCAGCGGACTCAGGCTTGCAGCGCCGCCAACTGCTGCAACACGTCCTGCACCGACATCTTGGTGAGCGCTGAACCGCCCTCGTAGTAGATCGTGGCATTGCCCTTGCGATCAGCCTGAATGCGCCCGATGTGGTACGCCATCAAGTAGCCGGTGCGGTTGCTGCGGTCGAGGTATTGCAGCAGCACCCCGCCCGCCTGCCGGATGAGGCCCACCACCTGGTCGATGGCCATGTCGGTGGACACCAGGCCACCCCCAATGGTGTGGATCGAGGTTTTGTTGCCAATGGCGACGATGTCGGTGATGTGGCCCATCGAAATGTAGTTGGTGGTGTTGGCCGGGCCGGGAAGCTGGATCATGGGAAAGGGTTTGAACACAGATGTTTCCTCCGTTGGTAAAAGCCGGATAAATGCGCAAATAAGCCGCCAACCACAGCAGCCTGGGGTATTTTAGCGGCTCACCAGTGGGAGAAACAAATCGGTACGTGGGCAACGCGCACAAGCCGGCCTGGCTAGGTGTCGGCGGCTGGCTGCGGCTCGCCATGGGCGTCGGGGGCCAATTCTGTCAGCGGCTGATTCTGCCTGGGCGCGCGTGTGAACAGCCACGCCATGCCACCAGCAACCAGCGCAGACATCATGCTGCCACCCAGAAAGAGTATGGAATCCCCGGAGGTCCCAAATGAGAGCGAAAGGTTGTCAATGAAGTCGTCGGTGATGTCACACACGTCGTCGTCGTTAGTGTAGCAACTTGCACGTAGGCCTGTCGGGATCAAAATGCGCCGCCACAGCTCGTTTTTGATCGCGCGCTCGTGATCGTCGTATTTGCTCTCCTGCGGATTGCTGGACCAGGCATGATCGGTATAGATGACATCAAACTCATAGACGCCCTCAACATACACGCGCGTGAATCCTACATACACAAATGCCAGTGCCAGCACCGCCAGCACAGGGATTATCGTGAACCGGTTTGCGTGTTCTTCCCGTGCGTAGCGGCGTACCGGCGGAATCAGCATTACTAATGAGAATAGTGCGCCCGGTATGAGCACCACCAGGCCACACAACAACAAACTCAGAACGACTTCCATTGTGTCCTCCCAGCCCAGTCTGGAAATGGCATAGTGCTTGCCCAGGTGGCAGGTGGTGGGAACCTACGAACGGGCAGGCATGATCTGCTTGTGGGTATTGTGGACCAGGGTGGGCATGGAGGCAAGCGGCGCTGGGCTATCTCAGCCCCGCTGTATTTGAACAGCGTTACTACGAAACAAACACGTTGAAACGGGGCAAGATCAAACAGCGTTCCCGATGGATTGCGCAGTTACCACATATTGCCGTATCTACGGGGGAAAATTCCCCGCATTCCGTTTTTTGCAGAACGATTCCGTTCAATCGTGGTTATTATATACACTAATCAAATCCCGGTTTGGTTAGGCCGTGTTGACATTTGTACTCAGAAAGTCGTCATTCACAGGCGAAAATGTCAACACTACCTAGAAACCAGCACAGCGGATTACTCCTTAACCAGAAGGGGCGAGGGCGCTGAAACGGTATCGTCCAGCCTTTTGGGAGAAAGTGTTAGGCAATGAACGATAATCTACCACGCATTATTCAAGGCGGGATGGGGGTCGCTATTTCGAGTTGGCGGCTCGCTAAAACAGTCTCCGAAATGGGGCATCTCGGTGTTATTTCAGGGACCGGCATTGGCATTGTGTTGATCGCGCGTTTGATGCAGGGTGATCCCGATGGGGAGGTGCGCCGCGCCTTGCGGCATTTTCCGTTTCCGGATGCCGCGCAAGCGGTTCAAGACAAGTATTTTGTGCCCGACGGTATCGCGGACGATGCGTCCTATAAACGCGCCACCATGTGGACCATTGACCCGCCCGACGATCTTAACCGGTTAACCATCATTGCCAATTTTGTCGAGGTCTTTCTCGCCAAAGAGGGCCATAACAACCCGGTCGGAATCAATCTGCTCGAAAAAGTGCAGTTGCCGAATATTTCATCGCTCTACGGCGCGATGCTGGGAGGCGTCGATTATGTGATCATGGGCGCAGGTATTCCCCTGCAAATCCCCGGTACGCTCGACCGGCTGGCCGAACACCACCCTGTCAGCTACCGCATTGATGTTGAAGGCACCGGTCCCGACGACGATTTTCGCATTCACCTGGACCCGGAAGCGCTCTTTCCCGGCATAACCGAAAAAGTGGGACCGCTCAAACGCCCCCAATTTCTGCCAATTATCTCCTCGGTGGTGCTGGCGCAGGCGTTGCTCAAACGCTCCAACGGAGAGATCAACGGCTTCGTCGTCGAGCTTCCCATCGCGGGCGGACACAATGCGCCTCCGCGCGGGCCCATGCAACTGAATGACAAGGGTGAACCCGTCTACGGCAAAAAAGATGACGTGGATTTCGAGCGCATCAAAATACTTGGGTTGCCCTTCTGGTTGGCGGGGGGCTATGGCAGCCCGGCCATGTACCAGGCGGCTCGCGATGCGGGCGCTGCCGGCGTTCAGGTCGGAACCGCCTTCGCCTATTCCAACGAATCGGGCCTGGACCCTGCTGTCCGCGCAGCCGTGATCCAGAAGGTCATCAACGAAGAAGCGGTCGTTTATACCGATCCGGTGATCTCTCCAACTGGTTACCCGTTCAAAGTCGTGCAGCTCGATAGCACGCTGTCGAATCCAGAACTGTACCATGCCCGCCCACGTATTTGCGATATCGGCTACCTGCGCACCGCCTACAAGCAAAGCGACGGCACGCTGGGGTATCGCTGCCCCGCCGAACCGGTGGATGCGTATGTCAAAAAAGGCGGCAAAGTGGAAGATACCGTCAATCGCGGCTGTTTGTGCAATAACCTCGGCGCAGCAGCGGGTGTTCCGCAGCGTCAAAAGAATGGCTACGTGGAACTACCCGTCATCACGTCAGGGAATGATTTGCCGAACATTATCCAGTTTCTGAAGCCGGGCCAAACCAGCTATTCAGCCGTTGATGTGATCAATCACCTGCTTGGCAGCAATCCGTAGCCGGGCACAGATCGCCGCACAAGCAAAAATAGCCGCCATGCGCCTTGCTCCCTGGTGGCCCGGCCCGGCAGATGGCTCCGCTAGCGGCGTGCAGAGGGGCGAAATTCCTTTTTGGGTTCGTCGTCGCTGTCCGGTGGAAACTGCCAATCCGGGCGTTCGAGTGGGCGGCGCGTGTGCCACCACGTCAGCCCACCCGCGATCAGCCCGGTGAAAATGGTGAGCGCCAGCGTGCCGCCATAGACCTCCGGGCTGCCGAACTCCATTTCGCTGTCTTCTTCGTACTGGGCGATGAAGCGGTCCGTCAGGTCGCAGGTGTCGTCGTCGCGGGCATAACAATCCGCACGCTGGGCCGGGGGCCGCAGCAAGCGCCGCCACAGCTCATTGCGGATCACACGGTGATTGTCTTCGTATTCGCGGAGTGATTCGTTGGTTGCATCATCCAGCTCGCCGCCAAACGCGATCTCCTGGAGGTAGGTGGATTCCGCCTCGAACCGGGTCGCACCCACGTACATCAGCACCAGCGCGGCCAGCATCAGGCCCAGAATGACCGTGAGCCGGTGGTTACGCTGCGCACGCGCCCAGGCTCGCAGCGGCGGAATGCGTGCCACCAATGACAGGAGCACGCCGGGCAGCAGCGCGTACCCGCACAGGCAGCAGAGATTGCTGATAATGGTCATGATGATGGGCTGTCCTCTCCTTGCCGACGATTGCGCACCGAGTATAAAGAACACCGGCCTGAATGCGCGAGTTTTGGTATTGGGGCATAATAGAAAGGCAATTGTTTATCACTGCCCGACACTTGAGGAGGTCACTGGATGGCAGACAACAACACTACACCCCCGCGCGGGTGGAGCATCGCACAGGGTACGGTGCTCTCCAAGTACATGGATGAGCGCACCGACGACGAAGGCGACAAGTCGTTCCGCGCGGTAGTGGACTATGCGTACCA
>JAADYV010000609.1 GCA_010092855.1 Chloroflexota bacterium
GCGCGGCTGGTGGTGTCGTTGCCGCCTGGCCCGCTAACCGTCAGGTAGACGGTGTATGTGCCGGGGTTGTTGAAGGTGTGCGAGGGGGTGACCAACGTGCTGGTGCCGCCATCGCCAAAGTTCCAGGCGTAGGACGAAATATCGCCCGTCGAGGCGTTGCTGAAGGATACCGTCAGCGGAGCCGTGCCGCTGGCCGGATTGGGTGTGAAGTCCGCTTGCGGCGGTGGGATGAACGGCGTCACTGGAGTATAGGTCAGCGTCGGCGTGACAGTCGGCTGCGGTGTGTATGACGGTGTCCGACTTGCAGTCGGCGTGAACGTCTGGCTGGGCGTCAGTGTCAACGTTGGTGGCGTCGGGGTCCGACTGGTGGTCGGGGTCCGACTGGTGGTCGGGGTCCGACTGGTGGTCAGTGTCCGCCTGGGAGTCGGGGTGGCGCTCAGCGTGCCCGTGACCGTTGGGGTCAGTGTCCGCCTGGGAGTCGGGGTCCGACCGGTGGTCGGGGTGGCGCTCAGCGTGCCGGTCACGGTTGGAGTCGGCGTGCCGCCCGGTGTCGGCGTGTCATCCGGTCCCGTCTCTTCGTCACCGTCACCATCATCATCATCGCCATCCGGCGCATCGTCATCATCCGGCGCAGGCGTATCGTCGGGGCCGTCGCCATCGTCCGGGGCGGTATCATCATCGGGCGCGGGGGTGTTATCGAGGACCCCATCGTCGGAGAATGGCGTGGGCGTGTGCGTCGCAGGTGGCGCGGGAGCAGATCTGCTGGTCGGCGAACTGGTCGGCACCTGGGCGATCTGCTGGGGGCGGTAGGTGGGCGATGGCTCCAGCGCAATCACCAGCGGCGGGCGCGGGTTGGGGCGGAAGGCGACCGCCGTCCCTGGCAGCAGCCACTCGTTACCCCCCTCTTTTTCCCTCTCCTCGGCCACAATCGTGCCCAGCACCGGGTTCACCGGGTTGAAGAACAGGTTGGGCCAGGGGCCATAGTCGGCGGTGGAACTGGGAATCACGACCACGTGCAGCGCATCCGGCTGGGCGCGGTGCAGGCTGAGTTGAGCCGCGCTGTAGATCGTGGCCAGCAACAGCAGCAGCAGCAAGAACACCATCACCAGGCGGCCACCGCGACGGCGCGCCGGTTCGGGAACCAGGTCCTGGGTTGGAGGGTGATCAAGCATGGTGCACCGGCAATTCTATGGTCACAACCGTGCCATAATCTAGTTTGCTATCCAGCATAATCGTGCCCCGGTGGGCTTCGATGATGTGGCGGGCGAAAAACAAGCCCAGCCCTAGCCCGCGCGCATCGGTCGGCCCGGCTTCTGCCGAACTGCCACGATACATACGGTCGAAGACGTGCGGCAGTTCGTCGGGCGGAATGCCTACCCCTGTGTCGGTCACGTATATCATGGCCTGCCCGTTGCGCAGCGCGGCATACACATGTATCGAGCCGCCGGGCAGTGTGTAGCTGTAGGCATTGCGAATCAGGTGATCGACCACTTGTGTCAGGTGATACTCGTCGCCCTCGATCCACATCTCGTTTGAAGGCAGCGACAGCGCCAGTTCCAACTCGCGCCTGTCCGCCGGGTTTTCCCACTGCTGCACACAGCTCGCCAGCAGTTCGGCCAGGTTAAAGCGCGACAGGTTGATCGCAAAGCGGTTGGAGATGATGGCGCTCACGTCGATGACCTGGTTGATCATGCGCTCCAGGATCGTCAGGCTGTCCAGCGCGCCCTGCACATAACTCCCGGACGAAGACGACCCGTTGCCGCTGCTATCCGCACCGCTGCTGCCCACACGACTGGCCACACCACTGTCGGTGCTGCTGTCCATCATCTTGACCAGGTCCACGTAGCCGCGCGCCGCTGTGAGCGGGGTCCGCAGTTCGTGCGACATTTGCAGGATCAGTTCGTCTTTGAGCTTTTCGGCCTCGACCAGCGCGGTGATGTCACGGAACACGATCACGTAGCCCAGCACATCCTCCGACGGCAACTGCACCGGCGTGGCCAGCACACTGAAGTAGGACTCGGCCAGCTCGACCATTGTCGGTTGGTCCAGCGTCTCCGGCTGGTTGACCAGGCGCATCATGCGTTGGAAGGCGTCCATATCGGGGCGCACCAGGCGCATCAGGTCGGCGGCACCGTCATTCAGCAGCATCATGTTGCCGTCCTGCTCCTGGATGATCACGGCGTCACCGATGCTGGTCAGCACGGCCTCGCGCTGGGCGGTTTCCTCAAGCTGTTGAAGATACAGTGTCTCGATCTCAGCGTTGCGCGCCACAAGCTGGTTGGTCATGTGGTCGAACGAGGTCGCCAGTTCGCCCAGTTCGTCGGGGGTACTCAGCCCCACCCGCCGCGAAAGGTCGCCGTCACGGATGGCGCGGGTGGCGTCCACCAGGCGGCTGACAGGCCGCGTGATGCTGCGCGCGGTCAGCAAGCCCAGCATGGCAATGCCCAGGAACAAAATTGAAAACAACAGGCTGAACGAATCGCGGCTGGTGCTGATGCGGTCCACGATAAAATTGGTGGGCAGCCCCACCGCCAGCAGCCCCACGCGCTGGCTGCGCAAATAAAACGGGGCGTACATCACCTGGTAGGGCGTGCCGTTGAGCGTCAGTTCTTCGACCGGGCTGTCGTCGTCCAGGCGCTTCACAACCTCGTCGGCGCGCTCCGGTGTCAGCGTCAGCAGTTCCGCCGGGACCAGCCGGAAGGTGTTGCCCAGCACGGTGCCGTCGCTGTTGTAGAACACCACCGCCGACAGCGACTGCGCGCTGACCTCGACTGCCAGCCGGTCAAAGCGCATCCCGACGCTGATGCCGCCTACGATGTCGTCGTTCTCGTCCCGGACCGGGGCGGATATGTAAAAGAGCGGGCCGACGTCGTTTTCGCCGTGTTGGATGTCAATGTGCTTGTCGCCGAGTTCATCCGGTCCCGTTAGCAGCACGCCTTGCACGCCAGGCCAATCGCCGACATTAGGCGCTTCCGGGCGCACGTAGCCGGTGCCGGTGCTCGTCAGCCGCAGCACACCCTGCCCGGTGGTGTTGAACACGATCACGTCGTCCAACCCGGCATTGGCCGCGATGGGCCGCAGCCAGCGGTCCAGGTCTTCCATCTCGTCCTGGGGAATGGCGTCTTCGACCCCCTCGGTGAAGACCATCAGGCGCAGCGCAGCCAACTGCTTGCGCTCCACGTCCACGATGCTGTTGCTGGCGGCGCGGGCGCTGTCGAGCAGTTGGTTGTTGAAGCGCTCCTGCAAGCTGCCCGCCACCAGGCGCGTGACAATAAAGACGCCGATCCCGGCCACCAGAATGATGATCAACAGGAACGGGCCCGTGATGCGTGCATTGATGCCCGGATAAAGCCGGCGCGTTAATTTCTTGCGATCTTGTTGACGAACGGCAACCAGGTCTGTCACAGCCTGCCGAACCTCCTCAAAGCATTTGCAGTCGTCTTTATTATGGCAATGTTTATGAAGAAAAGATAGTTACCCTAACAAAAATTTAGGAAATATTTCAGGAAAAGGGGCTTGACGCGGGTGCCAGACACAGCATATATTAAGTTGGAAGTTTCAAGCGCTAGATAGGGGCTGGGATCATAGAGGAAGTTGGACTGGGATGAATATCGTACACTTAGAGGATGATGGACCGCTGCGCGAAATTCTGGCCGCAGCGCTCAAGGC
This sequence comes from Chloroflexota bacterium, assembly GCA_010092855.1. GTDB lineage: Bacteria > Chloroflexota > Anaerolineae > Aggregatilineales > Aggregatilineaceae > TC-15. The sequence goes on from JAADYV010000609.1 coordinate 3,670, forward strand.
AGTTGAACCGGGTTGTGATTTACGGCAGTTCATCAAAAGCGATGAAGCCGTCCGCTACTCCGAGAGTCACCAGGGCGAGATCGACCTGTTTATTCTCGATATCCGGGTGCCGGGCAGCATGGACGGGCTGCAGGTAGCGCACAAGCTGCGCGAGATGCAGTGCAAGGGCGCTATCGTCTTGACCTCGGCGTTCCGCGTACCAGACCAGAGCATACTTAAGTCGCTGGACTGTGAGTGGTTCCCCAAGCCCTGGCACATCGCGGAAACGACCTCCAAGCTGCTGACCATCGCGCGCAAGAAGAAGTTGAAGATGTAGGGGTTGGTGACACCAGGCGCGGTCCGCTGGTTGTTGTCACCGGGCGGCGGACGCCGTGTGTTGATAACATCCCCTGTTCTGCCAATGGTGGGCTTGCCATTGCCGGAGCAGGGGGTGTCGTGTTTCGGGCTATGCAGCGGCTTGTGCTCAGGGACCAAACGGCGGCGCGAGCCAACCGCTGAGCTGCGACAGCGGAATAGTCACCTGCTGCGGCCCCATCGCGTAGGGCGCAACCTGGTAGGGGTCGAAGTAGAAGGTGATGCCAGCGGGCGTGATCGTCCAGCTTCTGAAGTTCCATGGGTCGGGACCGGCTCCCTGCGCGATCCAGGCCGCGTCGGCATATTCGCCCATCTGCGCGGTCAGGTCGGTCTGGACCAGCGCTGCCAGCGTGTCCAGGTAGCCGCTACCCGGCAGGAACACGTCATCCAGCGTCAGCATAACGTTCCGGGACATATCGTAGGTCATGGTATACGTGTACGAATTGGGGTGCGCGCCGCCGGTGTATTCGGAGATATCGAAGCGCAGCGAGTAGACCTGGGCCGAATACGGGATCAGCTCGTAGTCGACGTACAGCGTCATAGGATAGCCGTAGGGCAGGTAGGCCGGGTCTTGGAACATGCCGGTAAACCTGGTGATCATGGTCCCGTACATCTCGTCAACGGCCTGCTGGGGTACGCTGTACCCGACCACCTCGACCGGGTAGGTCAGTTCCATCTCGAAGCTGAGCGCCAGTACACAGCGCCCCTCGACCGGGTCCCAGAAGCCCATCAGTTGCCTACAGGTCGCCTCATCATCCCCCTGGGCGGCGGCGGGCAGCGCCCCGGCCAGCAGGATCACGAGGGCGGCGGCAAGGCTCAGCGTGATGATCCGTGCAGTTCTCTTCATGGTTCTCTCCTTTTGAAAATAAGCGTTCAGCGATCAGCTTTCAGCATGTCAGCCGGTCAGCGGGACAGCGCCATCGAAGCGGCAAACCGGCAAGTGGTTTCGCCTGACTGCTGGTGGCTTCCCCATTGTCGGCGGTTTTGGCGGCTGGGGCAAACCCCGCCGCAACCTGACTGGTACCTGCTGCGAATCCAATGCTAATCCAACGCTGGCGGAAATTCGGGGTAAAATGGGAACAGTTTGTTCAGCAAAATTCATCAATGCTCACAAGTCATCAGAAAGGTCAGGCAAACATGTCGTTTTCTCCGCGTATCACGAGATGGGTATTGGGAGCGCTCCCGGTGGCGGCGCTCATCGTTGTCGTCATTCTGTTGGGGGGTGAAGTTTCGACCGGCGCGGCCCAGGGACCAACCGGCTTTGGACCGTCTCAGGTGTGGCACACGTCATTCTGCAACGGGGGCGAACTCTGCGTCGTTGGGGATGTCAACGGCGACGGCATGGACGATATTATTTCCTTTGCCCGCGGCGCTCCAGGTGCAGCCAATGAGGGTGATGTCCTGGTCGCGCTCAGCACCGGCAGCGGCTTCGGTGCCCCGATTCTGGCCCACGATAGTTTTTGCCGTGGCCAGGAACAATGCTATGTTGCGGATATGAACGGGGACGGCATGGCCGACGCCGTAGCCATTGTCGGCGATTTCCCCGGCGCGAACGATGGACCGGATGCATGGGGCGATGTGTGGGTCGCGCTGGCGGATGGCACCGGGCGTTTTGGCCAGTCCGCGCTCTGGCACGACTCTGCCTGCTTCAACGCCGCGACCTGCCGCGTGGGGGACGTGACCGGCGATGGCTACGCGGACCTGATTCAGCTTATGCGACAGGCCGGATCGCAGCCCGACTTCGGCTCGGTTTCGGTGTCGCCCTCGCTAGGGAATGGTTTCGATATGACACCCTTCGGGACCAGCGGCAGCTTCCTCTACAATTTCACCCACGTCGCCGACGTCAACGCCGACGGGCGGGACGACCTGGCCGCCATCACCCAGGACGGCAGCGGTGGCCCGGCCCCGATATCGGTCCTCCTGTCGGCGGGTGATGGGTTTGCGGCCCCTGCCGAGTGGTACCCGTATTTCTGCATCTTCTCCAGCGCGACCTGCTTGCTGGGCGATGTCGATGGGAACGGTGCGGCGGATGCCGTGATGTTCCTGCGAGACGGTGATCCCAGCCAGATGGGCTACGAGCAGCGCCTGGGCCGCGTCGATGTCGCGATTTCCACCGGCATTGGCTTTGCTGACCCCACCTCGCAGTTGCTGGGCTTCTGCCTCGGCGGGGAACAGTGCCACCTGGGTGACTTCAACGGCGATGGCCGCGACGATGTGCTGGCGTTTGTAACCACCTCGACCTCCAGCAACCCGCTCGGCACCGTCTACGTCGCGCTCTCGACCATGACCGGCCCGGCCATCAGCGCCCCGCCGGTGCAGGCTGCTGGCCCCGCCGATCCCCAGCCGCAGCCGCCAAGCACCGCCCCCAACCCCGCCGACGCCGACCTGTTGTTGATCTACGACGCGGGGGTGCCGGTCTTCACAGTGCAGAATATCTCCGGCGCAGCCGCCAACCTGCAGCCGCTCAGCTTCCAGGGCGCGGGCATCAACGTGCCGTCGTCCATCTGGTCCGAGTACACGTCCTCACCGCTGGGCAGCTTCCGCAACGAGGGTTGTTTGATGATCTGGGCGTATGGCATTCCGGACCAGCCCGCCCCGCCGGAATGTGGTGGGGTGCGCCAGGCGTGGTCGACCAACAACGGCTACCTGTTCTGGAC
>JAADYV010000610.1 GCA_010092855.1 Chloroflexota bacterium
CGGCAGCCAGGAAGTCATGGACGAGATCAAGGCCGGCACCATCCAGGCTACCGTGCTCCAGCCGGTTGCGCAGTTTGGTCCGCTGGCTGTTCAGCAGGCACACACCTACCTGACCACCGGTGAATTGCCCGAGACCGAGAAGATCTCCATCGACTGCATCCTCATCACACCCGAAAACGTCGATGACTATTTCGAGTTCGCCCCGGTGGAGTAAGTAACCCGATAGTGCGCGGATGCGTGACGACGTGCGCGTATCTGCACCTCGCGGGGGTGTATCACCCGGTACACCCCCGGCACACCCATCACCAACCAAAACGGGAGGAAAACGCAACATGATACACGGAGACCTTTTACATCCGCAGATACTCAAAGCGCTGGCCGCGGCGGGGCATGGCTCCAAGGTGCTCATCGCAGATAGCAACTACCCATTCTCGACCGGATCACACCCGGCGGCGGAACGAGTGTATCTGAACCTGACACCCGGCAAACTGACCGTTACTGACGTGTTGGACGTGCTGGTCAAGGTGATCCCGATTGAAGCCGCCCACCCTATCGCGCCCGACGACGGCCCCGAACCATCCATCTTCGCCGAATATCGCCAGATCATGCCAGGGGTTGAACTGGACAAGCTGGGCCGCTTCCCCTTCTATGAGGCTGCACGGTCGCAGGATACCGCGCTGGTCATCGCCACCGGCGAACAACGCACCTGGGCATGCATTCTGTTGACCATTGGCGTTATCGAAGCTTCCTGATGATCTCGTTATCGTTAGTTTAGGGGACTCGCCAGACATGACCGAACACGAACTGAAACAAAAATCTATCGCGTACCGGAAAACGATTCTGACCATCATCAACCAGTGCGGGGCAGGACATACGGGTGGAAGCCTGTCGTGCGTGGACATTCTCAACGTACTCTACAATGCAGTGATGAACGTCTCACCGGCAAACTTCGACGATCCGAACCGGGATCGCTACATCCAAAGCAAGGGGCACTCTGTCGAAGCGCTGTATACGGTGTTGGCGGACCGGGGCTTCTTCCCGACAAGTGGTCTGGACACGCTCAACACGTATCAGTCCCATTTTATTGGGCACCCCACCCGCAAAATCCCCGGCATTGAGCAGAATACCGGAGCGCTCGGTCATGGTCTGCCGCTGGCAGTTGGCATCGCACTTTCGGCTAAGCTGGATGAACGCCCCTATCGTGTCTTCACGCTGCTGGGCGATGGCGAACTCACCGAAGGGTCGAACTGGGAAGCGTCGATGACAGCAGCACACTACCAGCTCGACAACCTGATCGTCATCGTGGACCGCAACACACTGCAGATCACCGGCCCAACGGAAGACGTTGTCGCGCTGGAACCGCTCGCATCAAAGTTTGAAGCCTTCGGGTATGCGGTGCGGAGTTGTGATGGCAATGACGTGGGCGAATTGCAGCGCACACTGTCAGATGTGCCGTTTGCGCCAGGGAAGCCCAGCCTGCTGGTTGCCAACACGGTCAAGGGTAAAGGCGTGAGTTTTATAGAGAATCAGGTCGGCTGGCACCATCATGTCCCCACTGCCGATGAACTGACGCAAGCGCTGGGTGAACTGGATCGGGCGCAACAACTGTTAAAGGTGGGATAATTATGGAACTCGGACGGCCAAACCTGGAAGAATTCGCCAGCACGCTGATCGACCTGGCACAAACGGACCGCGATTTATTGATTGTGACCGGCGACTCGCGCGGGTCCGGCAAGCTGTGGCCCTTTGCCAAAGCCTACCCGCAGCAGGTGGTCGAAGTGGGCATTGCCGAGCAGAACCTGGTTGGCATTGCGGCTGGCCTGGCCTCAACTGGCAAACGGGTATTTGCCGTGTCTCCGGCCTGCTTCCTGACAGCGCGCGGGCTGGAGCAGATCAAAAACGATGTCGCCTACTCGGACAATCCCGTCAAGCTCGTCGGCATCAGTGCCGGGGTGAGTTATGGTGCGTTGGGTTCAACCCACCATTCGCTGCACGACTACGCGGTGTTGCGCGCGATCAATAACCTGGACATTGTGGCTCCCGCTGACAATTTTGAGACGCGCGAAGCGATCAAGGCCGCAGCCACGCACCCGCGCCCAATCTACCTGCGGTTTGGGAAAAAGCCGATGCCCCACCTGCACGCGCCCGATACCACCTTCAACATCGGAAAAGCGCTCACGATCCAGGACGGCAACGATGTCACGTTCATCGCCATTGGGGAACCGGTTGGGCGCGCCCTGGCTGCCGCGCAGCGGCTGGAAGCCGACGGCGTGCGCTGCCGCGTGATCAGTATGCACACACTGCGCCCGTTTGATACCGAAACTGTGCTGCACGCCGCACGCAACACCAGTGCACTGGTGACAGTAGAGGAGCACAGTGTCTATGGCGGGTTGGGCGAAGCGTGCGCCGCGACCTTAATGGAACATGGTATCCAGTTGCCGTTCCGGATTGTTGGTATCCCCGATGAATATACAGTGACGGGCAGCCAGTTCGAGATTTTTGATCACTATGGCATCAACGAAACTGGGCTGGCCCAAACCGCGCGACAGTTGTTGCAGGTGGAGCCTGCATAGCGCGGGTGAAGCCTGTATGAAGCAGGTAGAACCGGCGTAGAAGAGTGGAGTCTGCACAATGACCATGATACTGGCCCTGGACCAGAGCACTTCGGCCACCAAAGCGCTGTTGTATAACACCGATGGTGAGCTGGTCGACAAAACCGCGTTGGACCACCAGCAGCATTATCCGCGCCCGGGTTGGGTGGAACACGATCCCGAAGAAATCTACGCCAACGTGTTGCAGACCGTTCAAACTCTGCTGGCGCGAAACCCGCAGCACGCACAGCATCTCGTGTGCCTGAGCATAACCAACCAGCGTGAGACGGTCGTGGTCTTCGACAAAAGCACCGGCAAGCCGCTGTACAACGCGATTGTGTGGCAATGCCGTCGGGGGGAAGCGATCTGCGACCAGCTTATCGCAGAGGGGTACAGCCCGCAGGTACAGCAAGCCACCGGCCTGAAAATCGACACCTACTTCCCCGCCGCCAAGCTCAAATGGTTATTCGAGCAGCACCCGGAAATCAAGCAGCGCGTAGACGATGGAACGGCGCTAATTGGCACCATCGATACCTATTTGATCTATCGCCTGACGGACGGGCGCTGCTTCGCCACCGATCACACTAATGCCAGTCGCACCCTGTTCTATAACATCCAGCAGCTTAAATGGGACGCGGCGCTGTGCGACCTGTTCGATGTACCGCTCCAGGCGCTGCCAGAGGTCCGCGAAAGCGCAGCGCAGTTCGGCACCACAACGCTGGGCGGCGTGCTCGATGCCTCGCTCCCGATCCGTGGCGTGATGGGCGATTCACAGGCTGCGCTGTTTGCCGAACGATGCTTCCGTCCCGGCATGGCCAAAGTCACTTTTGGGACCGGGTCGTCCGTGCTATTGAACATCGGCAGCCAGCCGAATCTCTCCGACAGCGGCATCGTGACCACCATCGGCTGGGTATATGATGCCAAGCCGACCTATGCTTTTGAAGGCATTATCAACTTCACCGGCGCAACCATTGCGTGGCTGCGCGACCAGCTTTGCCTGATCACTGACGCAGCGGAAACTGAAGTGCTGGCACAGGCCGTACCAGACAACGGCGGCGTGTACCTGGTGCCCGCTTTCGTGGGCTTGAGTGCTCCCTACTGGCGACCTGACGCCAAAGGCGCCATCGTCGGATTGACACCAGCCGCCACCCGGAGCCATATTGCACGCGCCGCGTTAGAAGCCATCGCCTACCGGGTGTGCGATGTCTTGAGTTTAATGGCGCGCGAGGCGGGTGTGTCGCTGGAATACATTCACGGGGACGGCGGCGCAGTCAGCAACCGCTTCTTGATGCAGTTTGTGGCCGATATCACACGCTACACCCTGCGCGCGGCGCGCCTGCCAGAGCTATCCGCGTTGGGCGCAGTGATGGCCGGTATGCTCGGCAGCGGACTGGCGCACAGCCTGGCCGACCTGGAACAGCTTCCCCACCAGTTTGATGACTACACCCCGGAGATGGACGCGGCGCTGGCCAACGAGTTTTATGCAGGCTGGCAGCAGGCCGTGCGTATGACCCTGTGAGTACCAAGCTCTCCCGCCAATAAACAGACTCAATTCTTCAGCGGCCTGCGTTCCATTCCACGCCCAAACATGGAGCGCAATGCAGCTTTAGCCACCGGCCATCGGCATTTTTCGTGTCAGGATGGTCGCGTCAGGTTGCTCCGCCTTTATCTGTTTGTTTCAGATTGATTGAATACATGTCTCCAGTTCCCTGTGGTTGAGGTTTAATGACCTTACAGGCACAACAATCCTTGTTGTCGAGAATATCCCACCCTCAAATGACCGGTAGCGGGGGCCAGTTCACGGGTGTCTGGCACGTCATCGTCATTTTCGATGCCCGGTCGATTGAAGAGCTTTTGCTGTACCCCGCTCTTAACAACACTTGAGCGAAGGATTCCTTCCCATAAAAACACGGTTTTATTATATTTAACTTCTTATTTCATGTCAATTGCGTTCTTAAATAAGTTGACTATAATACTTAGATGCCGTATAGTGTTATTGGTCATACACGATCGCTGGAGGGGTTATGCTGGTCAGGCACTGGCGATATGCTGCACACGTGTTGTTGTTGGCGGTGGGGCTGTTGGTGGCAGCCGCTCCGATGCTGTTACCGGACTCGCGCTGGGCGCGCACCGAGAATACGTGTGATAACTTCAGCCTGGATTTTGGCGGGTTTGAAGACGGCGGCGTGGTACGGATCGTCGCCAGCAATGCCGGACCAGATGATGCGACGTTGGGTTGGATGAAGATCTGGTGGGGCACATTCCCCAGCCAGATTTTCTAGCTTCTATTGGCATCGGTGGTGAGAGCGCGACTAGCCCGGCCACGGTCCAGGTCTGGGAAGGACCAGATTACACACCTCCCACCGAGACATACAACCCTACCCCCTACCTGCTGCCATCCAACAGCGATGTCAATATCTGGTGGGATTTTGATCATATCGCCGGACGGTTAGACGACGAGCTTGGCTATACACGAGAAGCTTTTTACCCTTCTCTGGTTGCGTTTAACCTACCGGGCATAGCCTGCTATGTGTCGCTGGATGATGCACCTATCCCCACCTTCACGCCCAGCTTCACGCCGCTGCCATCGAACACCCCCTTACTCAGCGGAACACCCACCTTCACACCTGTCCCCACCAACACAAGAACCATAACACCAACCAAAACCGGGACCGAGACACCAGAACCTGTCTGCGAATATCTGATGTTGGAGAGCGTTACTATCGGGGCTTCAACGCTCGAGATCGCCGTGCGGAACGACAATATCAGTGCGCCTGTGTTCATCAGCCGGGCGGACATCCACTGGCACAAGCCGCCCGGATATGGTGGCTTCTACGCCAGCAACATGCGATTAGACTGGCGAGAACCTTTTTGGCGCGGACCGGATTACACAGAAAACACCGACGTATCGTCGAGTGATCCAGGCTGGAAAAATGGCGCCCCTGCCTACGACGGTCGGCGGTTGAGCGCTGGCCAGACGACCCTTGTGCAGATGGCGTTTCTGAACGGCCCGGTGGATATGCGTTCCTACTACATCCCCGGCGATTTTGATGGCAGCACGCTCTATTTTAGCCTGCAATGGGGCGGGTCAACCCAGGATTGTGCCCTGACAATCGACAGCTATCCCACGCCGACACCGGTCTCCGAAACCCCGACGTTCACGCCACAGCCGGTATGCAGTGACTACAGCGTGTTATTCGGCAGGTTCGAAAGCAACGGCGTGGTGCACCTCGTACTCGAAAGCACCGCCCCCAGCTACACACCGATCACCGGGGCCATGATCACCTGGAACGACAGCAAACCGTCGATCTTGCTTGACTTTTTGGCCGTGAGAGGACCGCACGCCTTTGATCCCCTGGCAGTGCCGTTCTGGGATGGCTACGTGGCTGTCCCTCCGGCAAATGCGCTGGAAACCGGGGGCGACCCGGTGTGGTTGGTGACAACCGGCATCGAGCCAGGAGAAACGCTGAGCCTGTGGGTAGACTTTGACGGGACGGCGTCTACGCTCAGCCAGGGGCTGGGCTATGTGCCGGAAGACTTCGCGGGAACAACCATCACGTTTAGCGAGACGTGCACGGTGCCGCTCAGTTTCGACCCGTCGCCGCTGCCCACGTATACGCCATCGCCAACGTACACGCCGAGCTTAACGCCGACACTGACGCCAACCAACACCGCGACGTGGACCATGACCCCGACCGCGACTGATACACCGACGCTGATACCGTCCATAACCCCCCTACCCCCGCCCGGCACCTATCCGCCAGGGTGTTACCCACAGAGCGATGGCACGGTGCTGTGTACGTCGGATGGCTAAGGTTGCTAGGCCAGCAAAGCGATTTTACCTGCTGGCCCGGGCACAATCAGCATGGATGGGATTGGGGCATTCTCAACCACCCAACCGGTCAAGCCGACAGCACCGGCGGCTGACCCGACCGGTTGAAAGGCGACCAGCGGAAAACCGTGCAACTGCGCGCTACATCCTCAAAGCTGAACACACCAGCGCTTGTGCCCACCGAGGTCCAGGCGCTTGGTCGTCCCGCCAGGCCCCGTGTCCGAACCGCAATGCGATCCGCCCCCATGCAGCGCGTGCCGGTGCGGCACCAACCGCGTGTGCTGCCGCGGTGTTGAAATATTGACAACGATTCTACAACAGATATATACTGATATATACCAGCTAGCGAAGAAGAGTTTTCGATGGACGATTCACAACCACTGCACGCCCAACTCAAGGAAGCACTCACCAACGCCATCATGCGTGGTGAATACAAGCCGGGCGACAAGCTGCCATCGCAGCGCCACCTGTGCGAGCAGTACGGCATGAGTCATATGACCGTCCGGCGCGCGATCAACGAGCTTGTGAATGACGGGGTGATCTATTCGATCCCTGGCAAGGGGCTTTTTGTCAAGACCGTCGAATATGCGACCCTGTACGGGCTGCATGAACACATCTCACGCCTGGGGATGACGGCCTCAACCCATGTGTTGGATGCCAAGCTGATCCATGCCTCGACCATTATGGCCGAAATGCTGCACGTCCCGGTGGGGACCACACTGGTGTATTTGCACCGCCTGCGTTATGCCGATGGTGATCCGCTGGCGATCACCACCGCCTATTTACCCCATCACCTGTGCCCGGACCTGTTAGAGAAACCGGGTGCCACCGAATCGCTGTTGCACACGCTGCGCACGGAGTATGGCCTGCATCTGGCGGGCAGCCGGACGACGATTTCTGCCGAACTGGCGGATGCA
>JAADYV010000611.1 GCA_010092855.1 Chloroflexota bacterium
AACGAAACACTTTTTGAATCTGATTTCATGGAGCAGTATGGCCCTCCCATTGATACAGCCATTTTTGAATGATTCACCCATGAGGATTGTGGAGCGGAAACAGCAGCGGGGACCACAGATACCGCGCTGGCAGAAAGTGCCGTTGGCCGCGTTAGCCGTGCGGATGAAGGCCACGGCCAGCAACGCCCGTGAAGCGTTGGCGGAAAGCGTGCGGTTGTTTAAACCCGACACACTCATCGGCTGGCATCGGGCGATCGTGCGCCGCAAGTGGACGTACAAGCAAGGCCGAAAACCAGGACGTCCGCCCATCGACAGTGATCTGGAAGGCTGGGTTCTGCAGGTGGCGCGCGACAATCCAACGTTGGGTTATGACAAACTGGAAGGCGAGATGCGCAAGCTGGGGTTTGATGTCGGCGCGACGACCATCCGCACGGTCTTGCTCCGCCATGGCGTGCCGCCTGCACCGGAACGTTCCCGGCAGGGTAGTTCGTGGCGGACCTTCCTCAATCACTATAAAGAGCAGTTCATAGCGTGCGATTTCTTCACCGTTGAAACGCTAACGCTGCACACCTTATACTGCCTGTTTTTCATCGAGCACGGTACGCGTCAGGTGTACTTTGCGGGTTGCACGGCGCATCCGGATAACGCCTGGATCACCCAACAAGCGCGCCAGATGACCTGGGAGTTCGAGGACCGTGAGTTACCCATGAAGTACCTGATTCGCGATCATGACACCAGGTTCACCCAGTCCTTCGACACCGTGTTTGAGGCGGCAGGCATTGAGATCGTCAACATCCCTTATCAAGCCCCGAATGCCAATGCTTTTGCAGAAAGATGGGTGCGATCGGTGCGTGAAGAATGCCTGGACCACTTGATCGTTCTCAATGAACGTCATTTACGGCGTGTCATGACCGAGTATGTGGCGTATTTCAATGAGCGACGTCCCCATCAAGGACTCGAGCAGGACAGCCCCTTGGGTTTGGAATCAGTGTCCATTGACGGTCCAATTCGCTGTCGACATGTGCTCGGAGGTATCATTCGTGACTACTATCGTGAGGCCGCGTAGCGCTCGATTCCTCGCTCAGATTAATTTCTGAACACTACGGGTTTGCGGGGGAGCCTTCCCTCGCACTGCTTAATCTTGCCGCAGGCAAGTCGCTACAAATTTTCGAGATTGGGTGTATGATTAGGATACCAGCTTCGGCTGGTCAGGCACCCTGTAAGCGTCCTCGCGTGTGTTGCAGGGCGGCTCGTGGAACAACAACATAGACAACGCGCGGGCATCGTATCGCAACAACAGGCAACCGAACAACCGTAACAACAACGGGTTTCGGTGTGTGTGCACTGCCCACATAACTTCCCCCCTTCTCTGGTCTGCGCTCATAGCAGCGCGGGCGGCTGGCTGCCCCACCACAGGCAGGCCGGTTCCGGCAATGCGCGGCGGACCTCAAAAATCCACGCGCCGAGGCGAAGGAGAAGTCATAGCGCAGGTGTGTCTGGTCCGCGCCTCTGCGTATGATTGCTGCAAAACGGGGCCGGGCAGATATAAAATCAGGGCATGACCTGGACCCGCTCCCGTCATGCCCGCGTTTCAGGAGTTAACGGCTGTGCAAGGATTTGACCGCATTACATTCGAGCGTCACATCATGGGCGGGCAGGCGTGCATACGCGGGATGCGCATCACAGTCTCGTTGGTGCTGAACCTGCTCGCACATGGCAAACAAGCGCCGGACATCCTGGCGGAATATCCCGACCTGGAAGCGGAAGACATCCAGCAGGCGTTGGAATATGCCGCGTGGTTGGCGCGCGAACAGGTCTATCCCGGACAGTCGGCATGAAGTTCCTGGCCGACATGGGGATTTCGCTGCTCACGGTCGAGTGGTTGCGCGCCCAGAACTATGATGCACTGCATGTGCGTGATGCAGGAATGCAGCGTGCAGCAGATGAAGTCATCCTGGACCAAGCGCGCGACGAACAGCGCGTTTTACTCACGCTGGACCTGGATTTCGGCTATCTGCTGGCGGTAAGCGGCGCAGACCTGCCAAGTGTCATCATCTTCCGGCTGGGCAACCAGACCGCCGAGGTTGTCACACGGCGGCTGCAAGATACGCAGGCTTGCTGCACAGAAAGCCTGCTTAACGGCGCGATTGTCACCGTGACCGAGGATGCCATCCGTGTTCGCGACCTGCCTATTGTAAAGGACTGAGTGTCTGGCGCAGCCACCCGCCCAACAAGCGCCCAATTTCGGCCACCATTGCGCTGACGTGCTGGTATTGGCTGATGGTCAGCCAGTCCCATTGGTGCACCAGGCGTAAGTAGAGCCGCAACTTATCCAGGTGCGCGTCGGCAGCAGTCAGATATGCCAGACGTTCAACACCGCTGCGAGCGTTGGCGTCAAACAGCGCTTCCTGGAAATCCAGCGCAGCATCCATCTTACTGTGCCGGTTGTATCTCCTTCGCGGAGTTCGACAGCAGCGTCCAGGGGTGGATTAATCACGTTCGCTATGCCGACACCTGGGGCCTGCGCGGACATGTGTTGGGCCAGGGGCTGACTTACTGCCCACTACACGAAGAATAGCCCACCACCAGCAGCGACTTGCCTGCGGCAAGATTAAGCATTGCGGGGGAAGGCTCCCCCGCAAACCCCCGCCTGTGCTAACGCACAGGTTGAGGTCAGAGCCCCGGAGGCCAGAGCTTACAGAGGCCAGAGACTTAGTCATAGGGGGCAGCGCACACACACCGACACCCGAAGTTGAAGTTACGGAAGCTCGGAGGCCAGCCGTCGCGATACGACGCCCGCGCGTAGTCCATTCGGCGGCCCCACGAGCCGCCCCGCAACACACGCGAGGACGCCCCGCCCAGGCCGGTATTCTCCGGGTTACTGTATTCATTCAAGCACCACTCCCATACATTGCCACTCATGTCCAGGATGTCGTAAGGCGATGCACCACCGGAGAAAATGCCAACGGCGCTGGTCTGCCCGATGCCCGTCTGATAAGTATTGCCCTTGCTGGCATCATACTCCTTGCCATATGGATATTCCAGGCCATCCGTCCCCCGCGCCGCTTTTTCCCACTGCTGCTCAGTCGGCAGCGTTATCTTATAGCCTGCTTTCACACTCAACCACCGGCAGAACGCGACGGCATCGTACCACGACACACGCTCGCGGGGATGGTTCCAGTATTTGAACGCCTGCTCGCCGGGGCTGCTCTTGTGGTCGTCATCCGCCGCCAGCCCTTTCCACCACTGCGGGTTGTGGAAGCCATCGTCGGCATCGATGAAAGCCTGGAATTGCTGATAGGTGACCGGGTACCGCGCGATGTAGAACGTGGGCAGCGTGAGCTTTCGCGGGCCATTTCTCTCGTCTTCTGCGCCAAAAGTGAATTCGCCTGCCAGGATTTCCACCCAATCAATATCCGGTAGTCCGTCAGGCTGCAACCCTACTCCGGGGCGCGGGTCAATATCGGCAATATTGCGTCCCCATGCAGCGCGTTCATCCGGCGGCTTTTTGGCAAACTCCGAAGTGAAAGCCGTATTGAAAGCGCGCTCGCCTACTTCTCCCAATTTGAGTAATGCCTGTAACGCGGTGCGGGCGGTGGTTGCGTCAGTATCCAGGCTGAGCGTTGCCAACGGCTCAATGACACGCGGCGTTTGCAGTTGG
>JAADYV010000612.1 GCA_010092855.1 Chloroflexota bacterium
CTGCCGCGCAGCGCGTACAACAGCACGTTCTCCGGATCGATGTCGATGGCGAAAGAATACGCGGTCTGGGCAGGGTCAATCTCGCCCAGGTTGCAGTACGCAATCCCGCGCACCATCAGCACATCAACCACTCCGGGGGCCCCCGGTTCGCCTTGCGCTGTGGCGAGATCGGGCGGCGGGTCCGTCAACACCCACCACAACATGTCATCGGTTGCGCGGGCGACGGTGCTGTATTGCCCCAGGAGCAGGTTGGTCGTGGTGGAAAAGGTGTTGGCCGAAGACAGGTATGCTTCAGAGCTGTCCAGCGCGCGGTTGATGCGCGTGATGCTCATCGCGGATGGGAATTCGCTGGTGACGATGACGGCTAACTGCTGTGCTTCGACTATGTCGCCGCTGCGCAAAGCCAGCATCAGCGCGATCAGGTACGGCTGGCTGGTGGTCGGTTGCAGCGCCATCGACTGGTCGAGGTCTTGCTGGGCTTCCTCAAACTGGCCGAGTTCGTAGTACATCAGCCCGCGCAGGTAGACGGGGTACCAGTCATCGGGCTGGAGCGCCATGATCTCGGAATAGATGGGGATGTCCGCTGCCGGGTCTTCGGTGACAGCCAGGTAATGCAGCGCCGTCCAATCTGCCGGAGCCAACGTTTGGGCCGTATTCAAGTCCTGCTGGACCTGTGCCGGCAGTGTCTCGAACCCCTCTTCCATCGTGATCAAGCTCAGCACACTGCGGTAGAAGTAGGGGATCGCGTTGCCTTCGGCCAGTTCTATGGCCAGGTCGATCTCCGACAGCGTAGTATCACGGTCGGTCTGGGACGCGACCAGCGCGCGGTGCAGGTGGATGGCCAGGCTGTTGCCCACCAGCGGCGCAGCTTCCAGGTCCAGGTGCGTGATGCCGACCAGCGTGGCGAGTGTCAGCATAAACTGGCTTTCGTCGCCTTCGGCCACGCTCAGAATGTTGATGATGTTGATGACCGGCCCGGCAATACACTGCTGGAGGTCGGTGTCCAGCCGGGCGGTGACGTTGGTCGTGCGTTCGACTGCCTCCCGCTCAAACAGAATGTAGGGGAACTGCGCGGTCGAACCGACCTGGATTTCGAGTTCAGCGCCCGCGTCGGTGTATGTGCCCCAGATGATGACCACCGCCCCGGCAGCTTCAGCCACCTCGCGCGCCTGGTCCGGTGTGGTGATCATCTCGTCATAGGTGCGAATCCGGATATTGGAGTAGGGGAGGTTTTCTTCAAACGTGCGCTGCAAGTTACGCACCACCGGCCCCTGGACATCGCGGTCTGCCGCGTTGCCCAGCCGCTGCGGTTGGGCCACCAGCACCATGTATTCGCCGTGCGCGACGGGCGTGATGGTGACCGCTTCGCCACTCTCGGATTCAATCTCGATGCGCGGTTGGAGCAGCGGGTTGGCAGATGTGAAGAAGGTCGTGCAGTCGAGCTGTCCGGCGCGGACGGCACGCACCAGCGGGTACAATTCCTCGCTGTTGGGATCATCGCGCACCACGTTGAAGTCATCGTTGGCGGCGCTGTAATCGCCTTGCGCACGCCGCACCTCGCCGCGCAGCACGTAGGCCAGCATGAACCCGGGGTCCAGCTCGAGGGCGCGGGTGTAATCCGCTTCCGCTGCCACGTAGTCGTCCAACGCACAATACGCAAAGCCGCGCATCATGTAGGCATCAACGGAGTATTCTGATGTCAGTTCAATGCCCTGGCTGGCATCCTCGACCACGGCCTCATAATTCTTGAGGACCAGGTTGGTAAACGCAGACATCGTTAGCGAAAAGGCATCGGGGAACTGGGTGCCGAACGTGGCTTCAACCAGGCGCTGCATATAGTTCGGGTCGGGGAACAGGGCCAGAATGGTGCCGATCTCAATCCCGGCATCGGTAATGCGGCCCTCGTGCAGCGCGATCAAGGTGGCGTAGATATAGGGGAAGTTGGCGTCCGGCTCCAGCGCTATCGCCTGTTCCATATCCGCGCGCGCCAGGTCAAATTCGCGTATCTCATAATAGATTGCGCCCCGGAAGAACAGCGGGAACCAGTCGTCGGGCCGCATCTCGATGACCTGGGTGAACAGGTCGAGGGCTTCGTCCAGGTTGGTGGTGGTAACGGTGCGCACCAGCAGCGGCTGCGACCAGGACACACCTGGTCCGGTCATGCTCTCGGCGAGCCGCAAATCGTTGTCGGCCCGGTCTACCTCGCCCAGGCGCAGGTACGTGGCTCCGCGTTCGGCGTAGAGGATGGGCGAGGCTGCACCCCGTTCCTCGATGGCGTCGGTCAGGTAGAGAATCCCCTGTTCCGAGTCGTCAACCATCACCTGGAGATATCGGTGCACCGGCGCGGCAATGGTCTGTTCATATGCGGGCGAAATCGACGCATTCTGGACATCAAGCGTCCCTATCAGCGCCATGGCTCGCATGGTTTCGAACCCATCTCCGTCCGCGTCGACCAATATGCCCAGTGTCCCCAGCACATAGGCCGCCGCCGACTCTTCCCGCTCGTCCGTCATCTCCACCCGGATGTTGACCAGGTTTTCCAGTTCTTCACGCGGGAAGGGGTTGTAGGGGAAGGGAGCCAGCGAGCCGACCTGGATATTCAGTTGGACTCGTTCGTCATCATAGTTGCCCCAGACGATCACTGCCGCGCCGGTGTGGTCGGCCACGAAACGCGCCTCGGTGGCCGAGGAAACGATCATGGGGTAGCGGCGTACCTGGATGTTTGAGAACGGCACGCGCTGGGAGGTCAGGTTCAATCGCAAATCGTCGGTGATGGTGTTGGTTACGTTGCTGCGTCCACTGCCCGCCAACTGCTCGGTGCCCTGCAGCGCGGCCAGTTCACACACCAGCACCATGTAGTCATTTTCGCCGACCGGCTCGACGCTGGGCCACACGTCCTCCGGTTGGGGGATGTTGGCGGGGTCGGATGATGGGTCCGGTGGTCGGCCATCGCCGGGAAGCGGGCCGCCGTCGGAGATGGCATCCGGTGGGGCGCTGGCGATATCGCCGTCGCTGCTGGCTCCCTCTTCGTCACTCTCTGCCCCATTTTCACCGTCAGCAGGGCTGCTGCCGGGGCCGTGGGGCACACCCAGGCCGGACTCGGCCCCCATTGCGCCAACCCCCTGGTCGCTGGTATCGTCGTCCGAATCCCCGTCGCCGGACAGAATCGCAATCGTGGCGACCAGTGCAGACGCCAGCACCAGAATCGACACCATCACCGCGATCCACTTCCATTTACCGGTGTTGTCCAGGATCACCTCGCCGGTCGTGGGCGTGGGCTGGGGGCCGCTGGCGGACTTGACTGAGACCTCATCGACGGGATAGACCGAAAGGCCGTGCGACAGGCCAGGGGTGCTGCGCTCCATCGCGGGAACGTCGCTGCTGCTCGCGCGGCGGGCTTTATCGGATGGCGTGGCGAAACGCGACCCCGGTTCGCCCGAACCTGGCTCCCCCTCACCCAATACCTCGGTGCGCGCCGGGGTGTCCAGATGGCGGATGATCGACTCCAGTTCGGCTCCCACCAGGCGCACGCTGGCAATGCGGTGCTCGCGATCTTTTTCCAGCATGGAGTAGATCAGATTGAGCAACGGTTGCGGGATATCCGCGCGCAGTCGTTGCAAGTCGGGGGCCGGCTTGGTCAGGATTGCGGTCAGGATCGCGCCGGTGCTAGATTCGTCGAACGGCAGCCGCCCCGCCAGCATTTCGTACAGCATCACGCCAAACGCCCAGATATCGGCACGTTCGTCCAGCGGCAGGCCGTTGCAGGCTTCCGGGCTGAGATAGGCGTAGGTGCCGATCACCGAGCCGGTTTCGGTCAGGCGCGTGCGGTCGCCCAGGTGTGCGACACCAAAGTCCGTCAGGCGCGGGGTACCGTCTTCGGCCAGCAGTACGTTGGCGGGCTTGATGTCGCGGTGGATGATGTGCAGCCGGTGCGCGCGCGTCAGGGCGTCGGCCAGGTCGAGCGCGATCTCCAGCACCCGTTTGACCGGGACACGGCCTACCTCGTCTACCAGGTCGCGCAGCGATCCGCCGCTGACATATTCCATGACCAGGTAGTGGTCGTGACCCTCGTCCACGATGTCGAGGATATCGACGATGTTGGGGTGTCCCAACTGGCGCAGCGCTTCGCCCTCGCGCACAAAACGGTCTACGATGTGCGGGTTGTCGCGGACGATGTGCGGGTGCAGCCGTTTGATGGCTACTTCGCGACTGGTGACGTGGTCCACCCCACGAAAGACGTCACCCATGCCGCCATGCCCCAGCAAATCCCCCATCTGGTAGCGCCCGGCAATCAGTTTTTTCTCGCTCATAAAACAGTATCCCCCATCCCGAACCGTCAGGTTCTCAGGTGTCGTCGGTGTCCCGCTGGCGGACGGTGGCCGTCAGGCGACCATCGTGGAGCTCAATGTGAACCGAAGTGCCTTCGGCGGCATCCCATGCGCTGGTCACGCGCTGGCCATCCCCGGCCCGCGTGACGACGACGTATCCTCGCTCCAACAGCGCGCGTGGGTTAGCGGCTTCGAGCGCGCGGCGTTGGGCCTGAAGCCGGTCGCGCTGGCGTTCCAACCGGTGCCCCAGCGTCCGCATCAAACGCCCAGTCAAATCATCAACACGCTGGCGTGCCGTTTGTACCTGTGTCAGTGGTGAAAAACGCCCCAACAGGCGTGTGGCTGCATCGAGATCGTCCCGTTTTGCGCCTTGCACAGTTAGTATAGCCGTGTTCAGTTTTTGCGACAGGTTCCTGATATCAGTACGCAGCGCGAAGCCGTCGGGTGTCACCAGTTCGGCGGCAGCGGAGGGCGTTGGCGCGCGCTGGTCTGCTGCAAAGTCCACCAATGTGAAGTCGATCTCGTGCCCCACGCCCGCCACCACCGGCAGCCGCGACGCTGCTACGGCACGCACTACGTCTTCGTCATTGAAGCACCACAGGTCTTCCAGGCTGCCGCCGCCGCGCGCCAGGATGATCACGTCCACTTCGGTGTGGGTGTTCAACCGGTCTAGCGCGGCCACGATCTGCGGGGGGGCGTCCTTGCCCTGGACCGGCGTCGGGCTGAGAATCACCTCCGCCAGCGGATAGCGCCGCCGCAGCACGTTTTGGATGTCCTGAAACGCGGCGGCGGTGGGCGAGGTCACGACTCCGATCTGGCGCGGAAAAGCCGGGACCGGGCGTTTGCGCGCGCTGTCGAACAGCCCCTCGGCTTCCAGCCGGGCTTTGAGCAGCTCAAACTGGCGGTTGAGGTCGCCCACGCCCGCCGGTTGGATCGTGTCGCAGTAAAGCTGGTACTGGCCGCGTGCCTCGTAGACGGCCACGTAACCGTGCGCCAGCACCGCCGCGCCGTGCTCTGGTTCGAAGGGTAGGAACGCCGCCGCCGAGCGCCACATCACGCACGCGAGTTCGCTTTGCTCGTCCTTGAGCGTGAAGTAGAGGTGCCCGGACGACGCGCGTTTGAAGTTGCTGATCTCGCCCGCGACCCACACATCCTGCAGGTCGGGGTCTTCTTCGAACAGTGCGCGGATATGGACGGTAAGCTGGTGGACGGTGTAAGTCTCGATCATAATCTTCTCTTTAATGATCTATCAGCTTGAATTGTACATCACCCCGCGTTGTTCAGCTATGTCCGCGTGTTGGTTTCGTGCTAAAATCATCACAAATTGTTCATAGCGTTTATCTCTAACCTGGAGCCCAAAGAGCATGAACGAATCCGACCATCGCCAGCTTGCCGACCGCCTGAGCAAGATGACGTTCAAACAGGCCCGCCGCGAAATCCGCCGCCTTGACCGCGCCGCCGACATGAAGTTCTGGCGCAACTCGATCTGGGATGAGTATCACACGCTGTTTATGCTGCCCAACGAGGACATTACGATCACGCTGGTGGAAAAGGTAGAACTCGAGGAAACGGACAAGCGCGACTTCACCGGCCCGCCCGACCGCAAGCAGCAGGACATCGAATACACCTATGTCGAAGCGCGCGTTGCGCCGCTGGAACGTCCCGTCAAGAAATGAGCCGCTCCCAGCGTATGCCACCGGGGCATAGCGCGCGGTGTTTTCGCCAGAGGAACCCATGCGCATATCGATTCCGACCATAGGTTCGCGGGGCGACGTGCAGCCGCACATTGCGCTGGCGCAGGGTTTGCAGCGCGCTGGGCACCGCGTCACCGTGCTGTCGCACCCGTGCTGGGGCGATCTGGTGAGCGCACACGGCGTGCCGTTTACACCCATTGGCCCGGACATCGACCTGGGGCAGTGGACTGCCGATCTCAGGCTTCGGTCGCGTTTTCCGCTGCTGGCGCTGATGCGCGTGATCAAAGCGACCGCCGACCTGCTGGCCGAGGCGCACCCCGATATCCTGGCCGGTTGCCAGGGCGTGGACCTGGTGGTGGTGTCGGAGAGCACCACCACTGGCAAAAACGAAGCCGACCTGCTGGGCCTGCCCACCGTCAGCATCACGCTGATGCCCTGGGTGCTGCCGGGGCCGAATCCGGACAGCTCGCTTTTTCAGCATATGGGCTATCGGGCCGGCGAATGGTTGCTGTGGTGGCTGAAGCTGCGGCCCATGAACCGCGTCCGCAAAAAGCTGGGGCTGCCCCCGGTCGGCAGCGAAGGGTTTACTTCGGAGCGTCTGAACCTGATCCCCATCAGCGAAGCCGTTTACCAGCGTTATCCCTACTGGGCCCCACACCACAAAATGTGTGGCTACTGGTTTGCGAACGAACCGCAGGGGTGGCAGCCGCCCGCCGACCTCCTCACCTTTCTGGCCGCCGGTGATCCCCCGCTGGTGATCAGCCTGGGCGCGATGAGCCTGAACCCGGATGACGCGCTAGGGAATGCGCGCCTGTTTGTGGACGCACTGCGGCGGGCCGGTGCGCGCGCGATCATCCAGGGGTGGGACGAGGGCTTGCATCAGCTTGAACTGCCGCCCACGATCTACCCGGCAGGGCCGATGCCGCACAGTTGGCTGCTGCCACGCGCCGGGGGTGTGGTGCATCATGGCGGCTATGGGTCGACGGCTGCCGGAATCCGCGCGGGTATCCCGGCGCTAGTCATTCCCCATATCGGCGACCAGTTCATCTGGGGACGGCGCATTCACGCGCTGGGGGTTGGTCCCGCACCGATCCCGCGTGCCAAACTGACGCCCCACAATCTCACCGCCGTGTTGCAGGATGTGGTGACCAACGACGCTTTGCGCGTGGCCGCCGCCCAACTCGGCGCGCAGGTCCGGGCCGAAACCGGCGTCGACAACGCGGTGGCCATGATCGAGGATGTGATGGCGTCGGCGTGATGTGCGTCGCAGTGTTATGCAGGGGCAATGATCGCAATTGCCCCTGTTGTGGCCAGTGCTAGGGGGATGGCGAACAGGTCCGGGCGTCAGTCGATGTCGTCTTCGGTGAC
>JAADYV010000007.1 GCA_010092855.1 Chloroflexota bacterium
AGTTGGGATTCGGGCCGTATAGAATTACCCCTCCCCTCCGACCTCCGGTCGGTTCCCCTCCCCGCGCGCGGAGAGGGGAGCAAGCCCGGTGCACACAAACACCTACTCCCCATCTCTGTTTACGGGGTCGAACCAACGGTTTGTGGGGGCATGGGGGGAGGGGTAAACCAGACGGCACCTGACTGATCAGGCTGTCCGTGCACATCTTCAACTCAACCGCAGTTGGGATTTGGGCCACCATTGCATATAATGGGGCCAAATAACGATTGGGGGGTGTTATCACCCCTGGTTATGCTGGAGAAAAATCAATGAAACAGAGTATTGCGTTTGCCTTTATCGTTGTGCTGCTGGTCCTGGGTGGGCCGGTGGTGGCGCAGGATGGCGGCCAGACGGTCACTTTCCAAATGGAAGGCTTTGATTACGAGCTAGATGACTATGATGAATTGGCCGCTGGTTTCTTCCCCAATGTCGCCGTTGACCCCGACCTGTGGGTGACCTACGAGATGTCCATCGTCGTGCCCGAAAGCTGGGTCGTGCCCGTAGAGGAAAACCCGGACTGGGAAGAACTGGCCGCCGAGCTGGACGCCAGCGTGCCGCTGACCCAGCCGGAACCGGACCCGGACGCATTCGAGCCGGTCGAACCGGTGACCTGGAGCAGCGAGGTTGGCATCAATCCCGCGCGCGCCTATCCTTTCGAAAGCCCGGCCAGCCGGGTTGATATCATCATTATGGAAACGGACGTGGACCGGCTGCTTGCCGGGGGATATCCCGCCGCGATCAGTTTCAGCGCCGTCTACCAGGTGGGCCGCCTGGGATATAACTCGATGGCGTGCGCCGACGTGACCGAGTTTGTGGCCGACACCCAGCTTGAAACCGAGCTGTTGATGGACGCCATGCCGGAGCAGTTCGAAGGCGTCGAACTGGCTTACGATGTCATCGACACGGGCGACGAGTTGTGCGGCATCCTGCTGACCACGACGCTGGACACCACCCAGCTTATGGTCGAAGGCGAAGAAGCCGGCGTCGAACCGTTTTTTGCCGATGTGCCGCTGCCGGACAGCTTCACATTCATCCAGATTCAGAAGCCCATCAGCGCCGATGCTTACGCCGAATGGCTGCTGGTGGTGCCCACCGCCCAGCTTGACGGCTACGCCAGCGCCATCGACACCCTGATCGCCACCGCGAGTGTCGTCAAGCAGTAAAAAAAAACGCGATTCTGCGGTAATCTAGTAGCGGGGCGAGATCGGCGCCCATTGATGATGGCCTGAGAGCATGACGGCCCGGCCAACTTTATGAGGAGAGATACGAATGCACAAACACTTGCTCGCACTGACACTAATTTTGCTGCTGACCGTGACCGGCGCGGGGTCGCTGCTGGCCCAGGACGGCGGACCCAACACGATCCCGCTCGCGCTGAACGGGTATGACTATACCGATGAAGGGTATGCCGATGCGGTCGCCGGGTTCGATCCCGCGGAACCTGACCTCCTGGCGTTATATGAATACCTGATTACGATTGATGCGTCTGCATCCTGGATGCTGGCCGATGCCAACGACGAGGCCTGGGTAGCGAAGGCGGCAGAGTTGGACGCGGCGCTGCCGCTGGTGGCCGCCGAAAACACCAACGACCCCAGCGCAGCCGAGTCATGGGCTGACCTGGCCGTGTCGCTGGATGGCCAGTACACCATGAATGCCGAAATCGTCATTCTGGAAACGGACGAAGCCAAGATCCGCGAGGCCGGGTACCCGACCATCACCACTTTCCGGGGCATCCAACCAGCGAGCGTGGCCGGGGTGGATGACCTGACGTGTGAGGTGGTCCAGGCCGAGGTTGACGAGCAGACGCAGATGTATGCGGAAGAAGAAGGCTTCTTCCCCGGTTTCACGATTGAATTTAGCTCGTTCCCGGTCGGTGACGAGGGCCTTTGCGCGCTGCGTATGGACTGGATCATCGACGTGCAGGCCCAGATTGAGTATGATGCCGCCAGCTTCCCAGAGCAGATCTTCGAGGGTGTGGCTCTGCCCGCAGAACTGCGCCTGGTCGAAGTGATGCTGCCGCTGGACGCCACCACGGTCACCTCTTGGGGTTTCATCCTCAGCGGCGCACAGATGGAAACGCTGGACGTGAACGCGCTGGTGCAAACCGTGGCGATCGTCCCGGGCAACCCGATTCCGCTGAACCTGGTGCAGACGGCAGACTTGACGCGCGACAATGACGTGCGGGTATTCACCGATCTGGTGGCTGCCATTGACGCTGCCGGGCTGACCGAAACGCTGACCGGCGCGGGGGAATTCACGCTCTTTGCCCCGACGAACCGTGCTTTCAACGCGACCCTGAGCGAACTCGGCCTTGAACCGGGCGACCTGGACGAAGAACAGCTCGCCGAGATTCTGTCGTACCACGTCGTGGAAGGCATGGTGGCGGAACTTGAGCCGGGCCAAACCCTGACGACAGTCCAGGGCGCAGCGATCACGGTCGGCGAAGATGGGACCCTGACCGATGCGTCCGGGCTAGAGCTTCCGCCTGTTGCGGTGGAAGAAGTCTACACTGCCACCCCGGCGGGCGGCGCGATCAGCAACGGCATGATCTACCAGATCGACGGCGTGCTGCTGCCCGCTGACCCGAGGCCAACACTGGCGGACGTAGTGAGCACCACGGACGACTTCTCGACGCTGCTGGCCGCTGCCGAAGCTGCCGGGTTGGTTGACGCGCTGGCCGGTGAAGGGCCGTTGACGGTCTTTGCGCCGACGAATGACGCCTTCGACGCGGCACTGGAGGAACTGGGCATCGACCTGGAAACCCTGGTGGCGAACACCGACTTGCTCACCCAGATCGTGTCGTACCACGTGGTACCCGGCGTGGCGCTGGAAATCACGGAGGAAACCACGTCCACGATCACGCTGCTGGATGGTGCGGAAATCACCATCGCGGTGACGGAAGACGGCATTGTGCTGACCGACGCGCTCGAACGCCCGGTGACGGCCACCCTGGTCGAAACCGCGATCAGCAACGGCGTGGTCTACGCGATCGACAATGTGCTGCTGCCCGCTGATCCGGGTGCTGCGCTTGTTGAACCTGCCCCGGAGCAGGGCGACCAGCAGGAAGTCCAGCAGGGTGACCAGCAGGAAGTCCAGCAGGGCGACCAGCAGGAAGTCCAGCAGGCCGACGAATCGCAGGCCGAGGAACAGCAGGCTGACGAACCGCAGGACGGCGACCAGCAGCAGGACGGCACGGCTGATGATGCGTCCGGCAGCAGCGAATAACCCTCATTAACGTTTAGATCGTAAGCGGTCTTGAGCGAACCTCAAGGCCGTTTTTTTGCCCGTGTCACATTGGCCACGCGGCGCGAATGCGTGTATAGTTGCTACTAGAGCATTGCATCTTATCTTTACTAGGAGTGGGAATACCATGTCTGCTAATCAATTAAATGAAGCCATCCAACTGGCACAAGGGGGGCAGCGAGAAAAAGCCCGCCAGTTGCTGTGGCAGGTTGTGCGCAGTGATCCACAGAATGAAAGCGCCTGGTTGTGGTTGGCCTCTGTCGCCGCCGACCAGGGTGAATACGCCCGCGCAGTGAACGAAGTGCTGCGCATCAACCCCAACAACGACCAGGCCCGCCAGATGCAGGCCCAGTTGCAGCAGCAGCCCGGCGGGATGCCGCCCGCTGGAGGTCGCCGCGCACCCCGCGCGCCGCGTATGCCGCGTGGAACCGGTGGTGGCCCTGCCGTGCCGCGCTTCCTGGTGCTGATCCTGGGCGTGTGTATCGCCGCGCTGGTGCTGGGCGGGATCGCGTTTCTCGCCATTCGCCTGTTGTCTGGCGGCGGCGGTGAAGAGGTCAAGTTCGAGCTGGAGAACCGGAACGGGGATAAAACCTACGAATTCGCGGTCACCGTACCCGATAGCTGGGAAATCGCCATCGCCGATGATGAGGAGTGGGAAGAGGCGCGCGACGAACTGGAAGACGAACTGCCGTTCAGCCCATTTTATGATGGCGAAGGGTATGAATCCGCAGAGTACTATCTGAAAGCTAGCGATGTGCCAGAACCCGAAGAGCCTGATCCCGATGATCCCGAAGCCCGACAGCCCGCACCAGACCCGGTGACCAATATCGCCTACTTCGACGATGGTCCCGTGATTTTCCTGGAAACGGACGTGGACC
>JAADYV010000119.1 GCA_010092855.1 Chloroflexota bacterium
GGAGAGTTGTGCTAGCCTAAAGCGTTGTCTTTCGCCGGCATCATCGTGCATTGATTGGAGCTTAACTATGCAACAACCAAACATGCAGTACCAGCAGCCTAATTTGCCATACCAGCAGCCGTACATGCAGCAGCCGCCCTACCCGCCACAGGCCGGAATGCAGTTTTTCGTTCAGCACCAGCCGAATTATTCACGCCTGGAACTGCTGGCGCGCGTGCTGTTTGGCTGGTTATACATTGGCATCCCGCACGGGATCGCGTTGATGATAATGAGCCTGATCAGCGGGCTGGTGCAGTTCATCGCGTTTTTTGCCGTCTTGTTCATGGGACGGTACCCGGACGGGCTGTTCAATTTCCAGTTAGGATACATGGCCTGGCAAATGCGCGTGCAAGCCGCGTACTGGAACCTGGTGGACGGGTATCCGGAGTTTGGCCTTGAGCCAGCGGGTCAAAAAGTCTCGCTGTTGATGGCAAATCCACAGTCCCTGAGCCGGATCATGCTGCTTGTGCGTGCGTTTTTTGGCTGGCTGTATATCGGCATTCCGCACGGTATCGCGTTGTTCTTCCGGTACATCATCTCCGCTTTTCTGGTCTTTATTGCGTTTTGGATCGTGCTGGTTACTGGCGATTACCCCAAAGGGATGCATGATTTCAACGTGGGCACCCTGCGGTGGGCGACGCGCGTCCAACTCTACACGAACTTCATGACGGACGAATACCCACCCTTTAGCGGAGAATAGCAGACGAGGTTAGCCAACAATACGAGTACCCTCAAACGCAAGCCTATCAAAAACCTGGACTGTCTCAGCTACAGAGCATCTGCTACCGCGCCAGGATGACGTGCGGGCAGATGTTTTTTCGTGCTGAGTGTCTCACACTGTTTGATTTGGCGATATCGCCAGAATGTGATGTAATGTAAGCTACATCGACTACGGGAATTTTCCAGGCTGGCCAATAGCTGCAAGATAATGAAAAAAACTTTGAAGCAAATCATACGCCCTCCAACCTTTGCGGATGAGGAAAAAACACGCGCCGCCACCTTGATCCACATCGTGTCGTGGGTGTATGTGCTGCTAGGGTTGGTGTTGATTGTGCTGCTGCTGGTGCTCAACCCGGAGCGCAGCATACGCGCGCTGTTGATCGGGGGCTCGTGTGTGCTGGTGTTGGGGCTGCAGGTGGTGTCCCGGCGAGGTAATGTGCGCCTGGCCAGTTGGCTGCTGGCTTACGGGCTGTGGGGGTTGACCATGTTTTCGCTGGTGACCGGAGGCGGGTCGCGCACCAGTGGATTCAGCATTTTTCTCCCTGTGTTGTTGGGGGCGTTTTTGCTGGGCCGCAACGGCGGCATGGCCATCACCGTACTGACGATTGTGATGGGGTTCACACTGACGTATGTTGGCGAGAATACCGATTGGTTGGTGGAACCAGAGGAGTACAGCCCCTATTCTTTCTGGGTGTCGCAGAGCCTGGTGCTGGTGGTGGCCGCGCTGCTGATTACGCTGGCCAACAGCCAGATGAAGCGTGCCGTGGCCCGTGCGCTCCAGGCGGAAGGAAGTTGGCGTTCGCTGGTGGAAAACACGCCCGACCTGATCATGGAGCTGGATCGCAGCGGGTGTTTACGCCTGATCAACCATCTGCCACCGGGTATGACGCCCGACGATGTTGTAGGTCAATCTGTGTACGAGTTAGCGCCTCCCGTTTGCCATGACTGGCTGCGCACCGCGATTCCGACCGCGTTTGACGCCGGGCAGGTCCAGGACCACGAGTGCGAACTGGCCGACGGCGAGGGACAGTGGCGGCAGGGGCGGTTGCACCCGATTGTGGAGGGGGACAAGGTGATCGCACTGCAGTTGATCATCCGCGATATCACGCTGCAAAAACAGGCCGAACGCCAGCGCTTTGAACTGGCCTTGCAGCGCGAAAAGCTGGAGGTCCAGCAAACGTTTATCAGCAACGTCACCCACGACCTGAAGAACCCACTGGCCACCATCCGGCTGAACCTGCACCTGCTCGAACGTTTGCCGGACGAGGATGCGCAGCTCGATCAAATCCAGCGCACGCGCGCCCAGGTGCAGCGGCTGGAAAACCTGATCCAAAACCTGCTAACCATCTCCCGGCTGGATTACTTGCCCCAGTTGGAACTAAGCCCGATAGCACCGGCGCAGTTTCTGGCCGGAATCGCTGACCAGTTCCAGGCCAGCGCTGCCGATAAGGGGCTGATGTTGGCGGTCGAGAGTGCGCCCGATGTGCCGTCGGTCATCGGCGACAAAGACGAACTAGAACGCGCTATCACCAACCTGGTCGAAAACGCGGTCAATTATGCTTCAGAAGGCCAGTCTGTTACCCTGCGGGCCTACCAGCAGGCGGCCAACGTGGTGTTCGAGGTCAGCGATACAGGGCCGGGCATCGAGGAGCCAGAGCTAGACCAGATTTTCGACCGCTTTTACCGGGGTGAAGGTGCGCGGGTTGCCGTCAAGGGCGGGTCCGGGTTGGGGTTGGCGATTGTCAAAAAGGTGGCCGAGATGCACGGCGGCCAGGTCTGGGTGGACAGCGTGGTGGGGCAGGGCAGCTCCTTTCGGATTCAGCTTCCGCTGGCGTCGGAATAAAAGCGCCAGGGCGACCGAACTCGCATACCCCATGCATCCCCCCAGTTTCCAAACCCACCCTACACAGTATGCTCCGCAATCAGGCAGGCGTTGGGTTTCCGGCCAGCGCGTTTCGTCCACTTGCGATATCGTTAGTATGGGGGGCTATCTATGCTGCTAGTGTTCGTTCGCGAACAGGCTAAACGGAGGTGCGCGCGATGAAAAGGAATGTGTTGACAGGTGTGCTGCTGGTGACCATGCTGCTGGTAGGTGTTCCCGCCGCGGCCCAGGATGGCGCAGATCCCCCGCCAACCATCATCAGCTTTAGCGGCGATCTGGACGGTATTTCGATGGCTGACGCCGAGAGCGGCGACACAGAGGTCGAGTTGAGCTGGCAAACGGTTGGTGTGTCGGAGGGGTACAGCGTCAACCTGTTTTCGTACCGCTTCAACCGCTGGGAACTGTACCAGCCCGAATCTGAAGACGAACCTGAAACCGCGACCGAGACGATAACTGCGCTCCCGACCAGCGGCAGTCTGCGCGTCCCGGTGCTGCACCCGCAGACATTCGGGCCGCCGACCTTCCGGTTGGCGATTGTGGATGCGCAGGGCTTTATGGTCACCGAGTGGACGCTGGCGCTGCCTTATGTGGTGGAAGACGACGCCGATGAGCCGGAGATAACGCTGTTCCGCGCGGACGTGACCAGCCTGGACGCCAATGCGCTGGCGGATGGATCGGCGCGCGTCACGGCGTCGTGGCAGATCACGGACCGCCAACCGGGCACCAATCTGTTGTTTGAGCAGGTGCTTCCCGGCGGCCAGGTCGCGCCAGTGGAACTGTCACGGGCGCTGCTGTGGGTGCCGTCCAGTGGGGCCGGACCGCTGGCTCCCGTGTTTCCGGGTGAGGGCGAAGCGGGCGAACTGCGGCTGCGGCTGGTTGACCTGGCGGATGGCAGCACGCTGGATGAGGAACAGGTGACGCTCACGGTTACCGGGCAGGTGCAGGCCGTGCCATCCGTGCCGGAAACGTCGCCTACCACGCCGGTGACTGCGCCGAGCAGTTCGGTCCAGGTGCAGCGCTTCGACGCCACCCCGGGCCGCATCAATCGCGGCAGCAGTGTGACCATCAACTGGCAGGTGACCGGCGCGTCCACGCTGGGCGTGTGGTTGCTTTCGCCGGATGGTCGCCTGAGCCAGTCTGCGCCTAACGCCGCGATGACTGGCTCGTGGACGCTCACGCTGCCGGATGTCTATGGCGACACGGCCATCTTTATGCTGTTTGCGCAGGACTATGCCGGGACCGAGATCCAGACCAGCCTGATGGTCGATATTGAGTGCGATTACGCCTATTTCTTCGAGATCGCCGAGGAGCTGTCGTGCCCGGAAGCCGATGCGCAGACGGTTCAGGCCGCTTTCCAGGATTTTGAGCGCGGCTATATGGTGTGGCGCGCGGATACCGGCGAAATCTTCGTATTGTACGATTATGGCGACGAGGGTTTCGGCCAGGTCAACTACTTCCGTGATACCTGGGCGGGCGAAGAGCTGCCGCCCGTGGACGAGACACCACCCGAATACCTGGACCAACCGGTGCGCGGCTTTGGCAAGGTGTGGTTGGAGAACGAGTATGTTCGGGAGGGGCTGGGCTGGGCGGTTGGCGCAGAGATGCCCTATACCATGACTTACCAGGCGTCGAGTGATCTCACCTATCGCCGGTGGTATATGACGTTCCCCAGCGGGCGCATCTTCTACGTCGTGTCCGACGAGTGGCGTCTGGTGCGGTAGAACAGGACGGTTGGTTCGCTGCCAGGAAGGGGGGCTGATGTTGGGTGGATTTGTGCCGCCGCGCATTGCCGTGATCGTAGTAGGCGCGGTGGTGCGCCAGGGTGATCGCGTGCTGTTCGTGCGCCAAACCTATGGCGCGATGAAGGATATGTGGGGCCTGCCAACAGGGATTCTGGATTCGGATGAGGAGCCGCACCTGGCCGCGCGGCGCGAAGTGCGCGAGGAAGCCGGGATTGTGGCCGAGATCGAGGGCCTGATCAACCTCACCACGCTGGATTACTTCGGCGGGCCGATGCTCTACCTGACGTTCCTGGCGCGCCATGTCAGCGGCCAGCCCACGCCCGATGGTGCCGAGACCGACCGCGCGACATACCTGGCGCTGGACGGCATCCGGGGTGAAACGGTTGGCCCGATTGAGCCGCTGTGCCGCTGGCTGGCGGAGCGGGTGCTGACCGACGATGTGCAGGTGCTGCACCTGGGCGACCTCAGCGCGTACAGCCAAGTCTTCGCCTACCGCTCGACGTATGGGTGATGATCAAGTGCGGCGGCTGAATCGTGGGAAGCGCGTTATTCTGGCAAAGAAATAACTCCAAGCTGCTGGAACAACGTTAGCTGGTCGATGATGCCAGCCAACTCGGCGATGCGACCAGCTTCGAACCGGTGAATATACACGGCGTACGCCTCCATACGTTTGCCGGTAGCGGGAATGCCAAACAGATCAGCCTGGTGGGTGCCGGTGGTGCGCGTGTATTCCACGACGTAGTTGCCTTCTGCGACCATCAGTTCGATGGCACACGCCAAATCTGGAAACGCCGTCTGCCACACCCTCAACAGGTCGTCCATTTCATCGCGCGTCATCGGTGACCCATGCACGATCACCGTTTCACCAAACAATTCGGCGACCAGTTCCAAGCGTCCCTGGCAGAAGTATTCCTCGCGGTACAGGCGCACCAGCGCTTTGTTTTTTCCGGCATAGACCGATCCTCCTCAACAGGCTGCTGAACGCATGTGCAATCATTCTAACATTGCGCCCATTGATAGGAAACTGACCTTAAACCTCATCCATCGAGGGTGTGGGACTTATTGGCTGTTCAGTGGACGGAAGTGCGCTGCGTACCTGGGACCAGCGCGCGCCAAGTCCTGTTGTTCCCAGCAAGACCAACCACGCGATCAGTTGTTCCTGGCGCAGATCGCCGGGCAGGGTAGTACTGCTTTCGCGCCACATGCTGGTGATCAGTACCGCCAGCGTATAGCCGCCCAACACCACCAGGAAGTCGAATCCGGGGAAGGGGCGCGTGCCGCGGCGGAAGCTCCACACGGCCAGCAGCAGCGCCGGAATCGCCAGATACAACTGGACCGGGTGACGGCGTGCGTTCCACAGGTCGATGGCCCAGGGCAGGTCAGCGGGCAGGCCGACGTTTTCGCCCAGCGCTAGGTCCCGGATGGCCAGCGCCGCCAGCATCAGCGCCAGTCCCGGCGCGAGCGCATCCAACACGAGACGCGGTGGCAGTTCCCGCCGGTAGATGCGCCACGCGAAGAATATACCTCCCGCCACCAGTCCCGCTGGCACGGACGTGGTCGCCATCTGCGGCGAGACCAGGCCGACCGGGTCGCGCAGATAAGCATCCAGGTGCAGCGCCGCATACCCCAGCCGCGCCGCCAGCACGCCCACCACCAGCGCCAGCCCGCCCGCATTCTGAATATTTTCCGGTAAGCCCAACCGCACTGCCCGCCGCGAAAAAACCTCCGACGCCGCGAACAATCCCAAGACCAGGATCAGGATCGCGGATTGTAGTGCCAGCGGGCCGATGTTGATGATCGGGAACATGGCTCAGTCCTCCAGCAGATCGCGCACGAGGCTTTCGATCATGGCGGCGGGCATCGCACCATGCACCACTTCGCGGATCACGCCATCACGGTCGATAAAATAAGTGGTGGGGAAGGTGCTGGTTTCGTACAGGCGTCCTACATCACCTGCGCGGTCCAGCGCCACCGGAAAGGTCAGGTCATACTCGGTGCGGAAAGCAGCCACGTCGCTGGCGCTCTCGTTCTGGTTGACGGCCAGCACCACCATGCCATCGTCAGCGTAGCGCTGCCAGACCGCTTCGAGGTCCGGCATTTCGGCGCGGCAGGGTGGGCACCATGTCGCCCACAGGTTGAGCACCACTACCTGCCCGTCGTAGTCCCCCAGTCGGACCGCTTCTCCATCGACGGTTTCCGTGCTGAAGGCGGGGGCTGGGGCACCGGTACGCGGCGCGGGCGCGATGTCACGGCCCGGGGCGGGGCGTGAGACCCACATCCATGCACCGCCGCCCAGCAGGATCACGATGAACAGAATCCGCCAGGTACGCGGGTGGGTGAGTGCGAGGGGTGTAGAGTGTGTGGTCATAGACGGCCTTGTTTGGATTGTAGACTCGTGCTGGTTGGATGAAACGAACCGTGCCGGGGTTGCATCTGGCAGAAACGCGCCAATTACCGTTGGGAGAACAAGAACATGCGTGCTAAGCTCTGCATGGTGAAGATCGACAGCGGATGGAGGAGCGCACATGCCCACAACACGGTACGTCGCCCTGCTGCGCGGCATCAACGTCGGCGGGCACAAGAAGATCAAAATGGCGGAGCTGCGCGAGCTGTTCGCGGCGTTGGGCTTCGACAACGTCAAGACGGTCCTGGCCAGCGGTAACGTCGCCTGGGATGCTGAAGGCCCCGACCCCGCTGCGCTGCGGGACGCCATCGCAGCGGGCATCGAGGCGACGTTCGGTTTCCCCGTCAGCGTGATTGTTTTGCCCCGCGCACAGGTGGAAAGCCTGGTGGAGAGTGACCCTTTTGCGGGCGTTCCCGTCACCGAGAACACGCGGCTATATGTCACCTTCCTGCCGGAACCGGTGGCTACGACGCTTGCCATCCCCTACCATTCGCCGGACAACGCCTTCACCATCCTGCGCGCGACCGAGACCGAAGTGTACAGTGTGTTGACGCTGGCGGACAACGCACGCCCGGTGGACGCGATGGACATCCTGGAGGACGAATATGGCCCGCAGATCACCACGCGCAACTGGAACACGGTGCTCAAGATTGCCAGCCTGTGAATCGTTACCATATCGCAGGCTATCACCAAACCCCAGACCGGGAGGTATGGCTACGACCCGGAATCCCCTGCCTGCTGCGCCCGGTCCAGCCATTCGCGGTACAGGGCCGCAATCTCGCTGGTAGGGATGTCCAGCGCGGCGTCGCCGATGGTCAACTCCATTTCCGCACAGCCGGGTACCAGGTTTTCTTCGCGCAGGAGACCGGGTAGCCAGATGAGGACCTCGGTCGCGATGTCCAGCGCCGTTTCCAGCAGGTGCTCGCGGCAGCCGCGGATGAACACTTTCATCATGTTGGTGTGCGGCGGATTGGGGCGAATCTCGATCTCCGGAAATTCGTCCAGTGCTTCCGCCAGTTCGACGGCTTTGGTATGGTATTCCGGAATGCGCTTCAGGCGGGTCTCCAGGCCCATCTGCGCCGTCAATACATAGGGTGACATGTGGATCAGCCTGCCGCCATGCCGCCAGCGCCACAGCCGCGCCTGGTCGATTATGTCTTCCGGCCCCGCCAGCGCTGCGCCCGCCAGCCCGCCCAGGATTTTGTAAAACGAAACATAGACCGTATCAAACAGGTCCGCGATTGCGGCGTACTCGCGCCCGTAGAAGGGTTGGCATTCCCACAAGCGCTCGCCGTCCAGATGCATGATGATCTGCTGCGCGCGCGCCCAGTCGATGATGGCCACCAGCTCGTCCCAGGTGGGCAGCACACCGCCCATTTCCCGCTGCGGCAGTTCCAGCAGCAGCGCGCCCAGCGGTTCGGAGATCGTCTTCAATTCCTCCAGCGTAACCATTTTGGTCAAGCCGCCGACCATCACCCCGCGCAGGTCGTGCAGCAACCGGTAGCCCTGCTGCTCGTGGAATTCCAGGTGGCAGGTGGGATGCATGGCGATCGTTCGAATTCCGCTCCGGTCGGCCCAGATGCGCAGTGCAATCTGCTGGGCCATCGTGCCGGATGGGAAAAACGCGGCGGCGGGTTTGCCGAGTAAATCTGCGATCTGCGCCTCGAAATCTTCAATCAGGCGACCTTCGCCATAAAAATCACTGGGCAGGTCGGGATCGGAATATTCGGCCAGCGCCGCGAAGGTCTGCTGGGGTGTTTGCTGGTAATGGCCGGGTACAAAGCGGGTGCACGCCCGCCGAATCTGGTGCTGGTCGCGTTCTGCCA
This sequence comes from Chloroflexota bacterium, assembly GCA_010092855.1. Lineage (GTDB taxonomy): Bacteria > Chloroflexota > Anaerolineae > Aggregatilineales > Aggregatilineaceae > TC-15. The sequence continues at coordinate 8,614 of JAADYV010000119.1, forward strand.
TTCGAAACTCCTCCTTACCAAAGTGCGCCGTAAAGCCCCTTGATTTATCTATGGGGATATAAGGCGCGTGGTGCGTGTGGCTGGATTTTGTCGAACAAAATAGGCCACGCCA
>JAADYV010000613.1 GCA_010092855.1 Chloroflexota bacterium
GCTTTCCTGCGCCAGTTCTTCGCGGGCGTGTACGAACGAGTGGTCGAACGCAAACCGGACGCAACCATTATCCTGGATAAACAGCCAGCCTATGCCCTCCATGTTGATTTGCTGCACCGTATCGACCCGGATGCCATCTACATCCAGGTCGTGCGCGACGTGCGCGACGTGGCAGCTTCGCAGTTGGCCGCCGCCAAAGACTGGCACCAGGGCTGGTGGGTGCCGAAAAAGGTCGAGGATATCGTCAGCCGGTGGAAAATGTATATCAACTGGGGCCGCCAGGCGCAGAACTTTGGTCCGGGCCGCTATATCGAAATCCGCTACGAAGACCTGAAGCGCGACGGCGTCCCGGTTTTGCAGGCCGTTTTCGACGGGCTGGGGCTGGACGTGGACCCCGGCACCGTCGAGCGCATCTACGCCGCACACACTATCGACAAAATGCGCCAGACATATACCGCAAACGCTGAGAGTCAGGCAGCGGAGGAAAACGCGCAGCCGCTGTCCGCGATGCCTAAAGGCTTCATCCGCACCGGCAAGGTGGGTGGCTGGCGGCAAGAACTATCACCGCGACAACGCCTGGCCCTGTATCGCTCCGCACGCACCATGCTGGTTGAACTTGGTTACGCAGCGCCGGAGGAGGTCTGGTGGTATCAGACTCCGCTCGAACGGTTGATCGTCCCCCGGTTGGCCGCCATTACCAACCGGCTGCGTCAGGTAACCATACGATTCCGGATATTCGCGAGAGTATAATCAGGATCAGCCTACATCAATGGTTCGCAAAGCGCTTGTTGTTGAACTGACCTACAAACATACACACGTCATCTATCCGCAATGTGCGCTGCTGCTAGAACAAGGCTTCGAGGTAACGCTGCTTTTTTCGACCAACGCGCTCGATCCAGAGTTGATCTATTCTTTGCAAGACCGGGTGCATCTGGTTGAGTTCTCCCAGACCGAACGCTGGCGTGACCTCTTTACCATGTGGCGAAATCACGCTTTCCAAGACTACGAATTTGTGATCTTTAATACGCTCGAGAAAAACGCGCGCCACCTTTTGTTTGCGGTGCTATTCTCCCAGCCTATTCATTTCATTTTGCATTTCGCCGATCCAGTCGGAGAGATCGTCCGGGAGCATCTTAACTTTGAGCAGGGACTGCTGTATCGTATCCTGGCGCGGCGCGCGAAACGCATCTATGTGTTGTCCGAGCGAATACTCAGCCACAGCCAACCACAGCAGCCCCAGCGCCTGCGCTCGAAAATGACGTATTTCCACCCGGCCTTTTTCCCCGGTTTTGCCGAACCCGCGCTGCCGCCGCTATCTGACGATGGGCGGATTGTGTTTGCAGTGCCCGGCAAAGCGCTGGCCAACCTGCGCGACTATGCGTCACTGTGTGCGGCTTTACCGCGCCTGGTAGAGTCGTCGCTCGCGGATCGCATCCAGATTAATATCATGGGCGAGTTCTGGACACCGGCGGGCAGGGATTTGGTTGTGCAGGCTTCACAACTTGGACTGCTGGGGTCAACCATCCAGTTGCAGCGCCATCCCTATTTGCCGTTTGATGCTTACGCCCAGCGGCTTAATGCGGCCCATTTTATTTTGCCGCTGATTGATGATAAAACTATAAATATTATATATTACAACAAGTGTGTTGCTCCTTCGGCGCTGATGATCAGCCGGGGATTCTGGATTCCACTGGTTAGTTCTACCGATTTTGACCTGGACCAGGACCTGGTGCCGTTTGCCGTACAATACGAGGGGGATAACCTGTTCGACGGGCTGAAAAAAGCCGTCGCGCTCTACGACAGCCCGCAGTATGCGACAATGCGCACCCGGTACCGCGAACATATGCACGCGCATCTGGCAGAATCCGCCGCTAACCTGGCCGGTCTTCACCAGCCAACGCCGGTGACCGCCAACAAGGAGACCCCAGTGTGACGCCACCCCACGCCCTGTTGATCGAACCGACAGCAAGCCACACGTTTATCCTCTACTCACAATGTGTCATGCTGCTCGAAGCGGGCTACGAGGTGACCGTCATCATGTCGGAGCGGCAATCCGATCCTGTCTTTATGGAATCTCTGCGGGACCGGATCAACCGGGTCTGGCTGGACAAACACCTGCGCTACCGGATGCTGCTGCGCCTGCTGCGCGAGCACGGGCGTAAACCGTATGCGTTCACGCTCTTTAACACCTTCACGCCCAGCACCCGGCTGCTGCTGTTGGCGCTGGTGTGGCCGCAGCCCCTGCGCTTCATTCTGCACCATGCTAAACCGGTGGCCGAGGCCAGGGCGCTGTTGAACCGTTTTCAGCGCCTGGTTTATCAGTTGATCATGCGCCGCGCCAGTAGGATTTATGTGCTTTCGCCGCAGGTGTATGCCCACTGCCAGAACGAACTGCCGCCCTGGATCGTGCGCAAGCTGTCGTGTTTCGTGCCATCATACTACCCAGACTACGCCAACACCGCCGCCAAACCCACGCCAACCGACGATGATCGGGTCGTGTTCGCGCTGCCCGGCGCAGTGGACTTCCGTGTGCGCAACTACCAGTCTCTGACCGACGCCCTGCCGCGTCTGGCCGCTTCGCCCCTGGCCGACCGCATCCAGATCGAGATCATGGGGGATTTTTTCACGCCGACCAGCCGGACCTTCATCGTAACTGCTGCGCGCGCCGGGCTGCTGGGAACCACCATCCGGCTGCAACGCGAACCGTTCGCCCCGTTTCCAGACTTCGCGCACAAGTACAACGCCAGCCACTTTTTGCTGCCCTTGATCGACAGCACGGTGATGAACTACCGGCCCTACAACCGCTTCGTATCGCCGTCCAGCATCATGATGAGCCGGGGGTTTGCGCTGCCGCTGGTGTGTTCGCGGGAATTTGACCTGGACAACGACCTGCGCCCCTTCAGCGTGTGGTACGAGGGGCAAGACCTGTTCCAGGGCCTGGAAGCAGCAGTAGAACTCGCGGATAGTCCCCGCTATGCCGAATTGCAGCAGCAGTATCGCCAGCATAATCAACACA
>JAADYV010000614.1 GCA_010092855.1 Chloroflexota bacterium
AAAATCCCCCTGGTACAGATACACGTTACCCGTGTTGGTGATCGCGCGACACATTCCCGGCTGGTCGTCCAGCGCCTCAAACCCGGCCTGGGCCTGCCCAAGCTCGGCCAGCGCGCCCTCGAATTCCCCCTGGGAAGTCAGCAAACGCCCCAGATCATTGTGCGCTTGCCCCCGCCCCCGGTCGTGATCGAGTTTGTCGGCCAACGTGAGGGCTTCGCGGTAGATGTTTTCAGCTTCTGTCCACTTACCGGTCAGTTCCCAAACTTGACCCAACCGCAGCAGCACATCGGTGCGTTCATTTTCCGGCAGCAGCGGCAGCAAACGCTGGTAATAGTTCACCGCTGCGTCATTGGCATAGGCGGCCTGGGCGGCTTCCCCAGCCCGGCGGAAGTATTCGCGCTGTTTGGCCACGTTTTGGCTGTGCCCATAGTGGTAGGCCAGCAAGTCAAGATAGCGGTCCAGCACGCGCGCATACGTCCGCTCGATGAACAGGCCGAGCTGTTCGTGGAGTTGGTCGCGGGTGGCCACCGCCAGGCTTTCGTAGGCCACTTCCTGGGTGACAACATGCTTAAAGAGATACTCGATCTCTGGCTCAGCGGACCCCGACGGCAACACAAAGTCGTGCTGGCGCAGCGCATCTAGCTGATCCTTCACCCGGTCTGCGCGCCCCAATCGGGGATAGATGTGCCATAGCCACCCGGCCCAGAACAGCCGCCCCACCACGCTGGCCACCTTCAACGTAATCTTGGCATCTTCCACCAGGCGATCAATGCGGCTGATGATCAGGCTGTGCAAGCTGTCGGGCAGTTCCAGGTTTTGCAGCGTTTTCACGTCCTGGGGATCGATGTTCTGGTCATGTAGCAGGTTGATCATCTCGTCGATATAGAACGGATTGCCCTGTGCTTTGCCTGTCACCAGCCGGACCAGTTCGCGGGGTGGTTCGCCCAACCGCCCAAACAAGCGGCCCAGCTTCAACTGGATCAGCGTTTCGGCTTCGTCATGATCAAACTCGGCCAGTTCCAGTTCGGTGAAGTGGGCGAAGCGCCGGACGCGGCCCAGGTCGATGTGCGCCTGTTCCGGAGGGCGGTAGACCATCAGGATCATGATCCGCACATCATCAATGTTGCGCCCGATCACTTCCAGCAGATCATAGGACAGCGGGTCCAGCCAGTGGCAATCTTCCAACACCAGCAGCAGCGGCGTTTCCTGTGCGCGATGCCGCAGATAAGCGACAAGCAGCGACTCCAGCGAGGACTTACGCAGCTTGGCATCCAGCCCGGCGGTGAGCTCATTATCCTCAATCGTGAGGTTCAGCACCGGTCCCAGCAGTGGCAGCCGCCGCCCCAATGCAGGATCAATCGCGGACAGCCGTTCTTCGAGCCGCAGCAGTTGCGTAGCGGTCGGCAGCGCGGGATCAAAGCCGAACAGCGTGCGCCAGATGTGGTGCCATACCAGGTAACTGGTGCTTGTGCCATAAGATTCGCACTCACCGCCCGCCCGGAACAGGCCGCGTTCAGTGGCGCGCCGCACGATTTCTGCCGCCAGGCGCGATTTACCCATTCCAGCTTCGGCGGTGATGCCGATGATTTGCCCCTGGTGCCGCATCACCAGGTCCAGCCTGTCACTCACCTGCTGCATCTCGGCAGCTCGCCCAACCATCGGCAGCGTGTAGTCCATCTCTTGCGTCGTGACAATCGAGCGACCGCGTACATTCCTGAGGGCGTACACTGGCACCGGGTCGGTCTTGCCCTTCACCGTTACAGATTCCAGGCTATCCCAATCAAAGCTGGTGGCGGCCTGCCGGTAGGTATTGTCACTGGCCAGGATTTGGCCGTCGTCCGCCGCCTGCATCATGCGCGCTGCCAGATTCACCGCGTCGCCCATCACGGTATACTCTTGCCGTACTTCCGAGCCGACCAGACCACAATACGCGAACCCGGTATTCACGCCAATCGTGGCGGGCACACTTGACAGGTGTCGCAGCTCCAGGGCGCAGCGCAGCGCGCGCTCCTCATCATCCTCATGTGCAACAGGGGCACCAAACAACACCATGTACTTGCTGCCTTTGTCGCCCATGTCGATTTTGTTCAGATACCCATCGTAGCGCTGGATGATGGCCATCACCGAGGAGAAATAGGTTTGCAGCTTGGCCCCAACCTGCCGATCCCGGTCGTAGTCGAAGCCACCAAACTTCACGAACAGGACGGTGACCTTGCGGTGCTCGTTGATGAAACCGCTTTGGCCGCGCGTATGGCGCCGGGCAATGATGGGGTGTAGAAAGGCCGAGAAGGTCGCACGTTCGGCATCCGTTAAGTCGCGTTCAAGCGGAGGGAGCGGGTTCTCCAAGGCTCGGTGCATCAAGCGCCCGACCAGCGTAAACTTCCCCCGCTCGGAACTGGAGCGCAGCCGCCCGGCAAACGGCAGCAGGTAGTTGTGGACCACTACTTCGCCCTGGTCAGCTTTGTGCTCGGCTTCGGCACAATAATCCAACGCACGCCCGGCGATTACGGTCTTCAGGCCGACGGCAGGTGTCCCCACCGTTGTCAGCAAATATGTTCCGCCACCCACGCCCGCTTTCATCGTCAGGGTGAAGGTACCGGCGCTGGTCTCAATCGCTTGGTAGCGGTCCATATTGGCCTGCATATCCAGCCCGCACTGGATCGCGCGACGGGTGGTGGCCTGACGGGTATGCGAAATGTAGGGAAACAACGCCGTCAGCGCATCGCCACCAAATTGCGCAACAATGCCACCATATGAGCGGATCACGTCAATCATGGTTTCGAAATACGCATTCAGAATTTGGGTGAGTTCTTCGGTACCGGCGCGCCCGGCCTGCCCCAGAGCCTCGCTCAGCGCCGTGAAACCGGATACGTCCGCAAACAACGCCACCGCATCGCCCCGCTTTACGTGACCAATCGGGCTAGCACCGGCTGCTTCCAGAATCTGCTGGGCAATGGTATAGGGCACATACGACAACCAGAGTGGATTCATGCGATACGCTTTCAGCGACTCAACAGTCGGCGGTAAGCTGGCAAATACCAGCTACACGAAGGATTCCTGTACCCGAATCGTGCCACAAAACACGCGAAGGGACAACTCGCCTGCCAGAAGGGGCAAGCGAGTCAGGAAAGGAGCGTCGATTGAGCGAATTCAGACGGTGGGGGAAGCCAGCCGCAGGAAAGCGGTTATTCGTCTAATACAAAATCAAGCGGCAGCCAGAAGAAAAAGCGACTGCCAAGGCCGACTTCGCTCTCTACGCTGATGGTGCCACGGTGCAAGTCGACGATGCGCTTGCAGATCGCCAGGCCCAGACCC
>JAADYV010000120.1 GCA_010092855.1 Chloroflexota bacterium
CCGCACCTGGTAATACCCATACAGGTTGACCATCCAGGTCAGCGTTTTGGGCGGGTCCACAAAGCGGAAGCCCCCCAAGAATTCGATGGGATAGGGGAGTACGCCAATCATGGCTACCGGATCGACATATGAGAAGTGGTTGGCCACCACCAGTAGGGGGCCTTTTTGGGGTAGGTTTTCGCGTCCGACCACCTCAACCTTGCTGCTGATCGCCACAAACGTCAGGCGGATCAGCTGTTTGAGGACATGTCGCACGGGCCGGCGGCGAGGATATCGATATTTGAAGATGCGCTCGGTCATCTTAATTGTTCCTTATATATTCATACAGCTACCACACTAAGTTTATTCTATTTTAAACTAATTCGGCAAGTCTGACGGAAGCCGAATCGGTTCGTTGACATCGCTGAACAGGACACTGCGCGTATCGGACAGGTTGATGGTGACCTGGTCGAAGTTGCCCAACTCGCCATCAGCATATGTCCGCTCGAACTCAATCTCGAGATACTGGCCGCGCAGTTGGTCCGTTTCCAGGTCCAGGATAATGCCCCAGGTGACGGTCCAGTCCTCGACCGCCAGGTCACCCGCGTCGAGGTCGACGTAGGCTTCCGAACCGCTGGAGAGCGCCACAAACGCGGCCTGCAAATCGTCCTGCACCCCGGCTGGATCAAGCGTAAGCACGTACAACCGGCCCGTGGTGTTGCGATCAATGACCATCGTGCGCGGTCCGTCAATCTCGCTCACGGCCTCCAACCAGCTTGTGTAAAGACCCACAAACGGATCGGTGCGCGTCTGGAGTAAATAACCCTCCAGGCCCAAAGAAGTTGCACGGGCGGTTTCCCAGTCGTCTGCGACCTCAACCCGTGCCGGCCCGTCATAGTCCCCGCGCCAGAATACGTCTTCACCGGCGCTTGCCAGGTCCAGCGCGAAATACTCGTCGGACGTTTCTTCCGCCGCGTTGCTGCTGGAGCGCGTGGTGTCATTGGAGATCGAGAGCGAAAGCGCAGATTCCGCGCGATCATACGCCCCGGAAAACGAAACGTCAAGGTTGTTCCGCTGCCAGAAGACGGCATTGCCCTGCTGCCCACTAAAGGCATAAAGCGCTTCCTGCTCCCCGACCACACTGAAACTATCCCACCCGTCGTAGGCATCATACGCAGCGCGGATGCGTTCCAGCGTCTCAGCGTCGTCCTGCGCGGCGGTGGGGATCCCTCCCACCCCGGCCAGGACCAGCATCACCACCAGGGCGATCAACACCCCCCGGTTCCCCCACAACCAGCCGCGTTTGGTGTCCGGCGGCGTTTTGTTTGGCATCATATCTGGCATTCTGTTCGTCCTTTCTGCCCATCCCAGGCCCATTCAGACCGGTTAACGAACACAAGCAGGACCGCGGCGGGCGATCCCTGCTTGTGAAAACAAACACCTAGTTAGCGGCGCTTTCGTCTTCGGGCGCGGCGGTATCAGCACTGAGATCGGGAACCAGAATCTCCACCGGTGCGGCGTAGTCGATGGTATACGTCACTTCATAATCCTGGACCAACGTCATCGTCGCGCCAGCCAGGGCCGGGTCGAGGATCAGCTCTGGCCCGATTTCCATATCGGTCACCATTAACTGTGTGAACTCGACCAGCGTCTGGTCCTGGGTGCTGATGGCCACGTCGATGTTGAAGGACGTGTTTTCGCCGTCGTACATAGCCGCCAGCAGTCCTTCGACATCAAAGGGCATGTCGGCAGCAGAAAACATATTTTCGATGTTGTCCATCCCCAGCGCATCGACGGCTTCTGCCACGGACAGCGTCAGGCGATAGCGTTGGACCGGCACGTTCCCTGCGGTGTCCTCGCCCAGGTCGTCCACCGCGGTCACCGCGGCCAGAATCGCGCCAGAATCGGTGTTGCGGGACATGGCCGTACTAAAGCCCATCATCTCGTCAACGTTGATCAGGTCCAGGCCGGGAAACGCACTTGCGTCCTGGGTGATGTTCTGCCAGCCTTCGGGGAGCACGCCTAACTGGTCGGTGGGGTCCGTCATGCGCATATAGATGGCGTCATCCACGACCCGCAATTCGACTTCAAGAGAAGTACTGCCCGTGTTGTTCTGGCCGAGCCCCGTCAGTGTTTGCTCAATGACCTGCGTAATGACGGTCTGCTGGTTGTCATACACGTTTTCCGGCGCGCGCTGGAACTGCGTGCCGCCCGTGCCGATCACCGCCTGTGTTAGCGTAATGGTCTGCCCCTGGAAGTTGATGGTCATCGTCTGGTTGAGGGTTTGGGTAAGGGTGGCGGTGTAGGTTTCGCTGGCCAGATAACCATCCAGCGCCGCGCGCACTTCTTCCAGCATGGCCAGTTCAACGTCGCTCAGCCCATCCCCGTCTTGTGCGCTCACCGGAGCCAGCGCCCCGGCCAGCAAGATTAACAGCAGCATCCCCGTCCATAGCACTTGGCGTCGCATCCTGCGAGATCCTTTCTCTGTGTACGGTTGATCTTGTGGTTGATGTCCAATGGCGTTTCGCCAGGAAATATTATACTGCAAGCTCGGATTTGCACAGTATCGGTCTGCCCGGTACGAATGCGTTCGGGAATTCAAGCCGGTTGCCGCGCCGCGCTGTACTCCACTGCGGACCGACGCAAACGAAAAAGCACGTTTGCGCAGTCCTGCGTGCCGTGCCGCGCCGCGCGGGTGCAGTCCATGGCCAGCACCGCTGCATCCCACACGTCGACTCTATTTCACGCGCGGGACCCGGGCCAGGATCGTACTCACCACCTCGTAGTTGATTGTGTCCAGGTAGTCGGCCACGTCGTCGGCGCTGATGTGCAAGCGGCCCTGCTGCCCGATCAACACCACCTCGTCCCCGATCTGCACGTCTTCGATATGGGTCACGTCAATCGCGGTCATATCCATGCTCACGCGCCCGACCAACGGCGCATACTGCCCCTTGACCAACACATGCTTCCAGCGGCGCGGCGACCGCCGGAACCCGTCCGCGTAGCCCACCGGGATGATGGCGATGGTCTGCGTGCTTTGGGTACGGAAGGTGTTGCCGTAGCCCACGAAACTGCCCGGTGGCAGGCGCTTGACCTGGGCCACCGTCGTCTTCCAGGTCATGGCCGGGCGAAAATCGGCGGGAACTGGGGCCAATAGCCCAGGGTTAAGGCCGTGCATCGCGATCCCGCAGCGCACCATGTTGAAGCGCGAAGTGGGAAAGTGGATTGCAGCGGCGGAGTTGGCAGCATGAATATATTTGAACCGGAACCCGGCGGCCAGCAGCGGATCAACCACATGTTCGAAGGTTTCGACCTGGCGGCGGGTATAGGCTTCGTCTTCGTCCGCCACCGAAAAGTGTGTGAACAGGCCCTCGATCTGTAACTGCTGGAGATTGTTCAGGCTGCGAAAGAAGATCGTCACCTCGTCCGGCAGCAAGCCCAACCGCCCCATCCCGGTATCAACCTTGATGTGGGCGCGAACCGCGGCGTTCATTTCGCGGGCGGCCCGGTCGAAGGCGCGCGCTACCTCCACATCGTACAACGCAACCGCCACGTCATAGCGAATCACCTGCCGCGCGGCCCAGGGCGGCGTATAGCCCATAACCAGGATCGGGGCATCGATCCCGGCTTCGCGCAGCTCCATCGCTTCGTTGATCGAGGCCACACCCAGGTACTCCGCGCCATTGTTAAGGGCTGTTGTGCTGACCGGGACCGCGCCGTGCCCATAGGCGTTGGCCTTGACAACCGCCATCAACGCCACATCCGGCCCGACGATGTCCTTCAGCCGCCGCACATTGTAGGCAACGGCGTCCATGTCGATATACACCCACGTCGGGCGGTTGGGCCGGTCCATCCACACCTGTTCGTACGCGCGTTCCTGGCGGGCCAGCAGCCGGGCATCTTGCGTATTAGCCAGCAGCGACCGCACGACTCGTTCCATGCGCGCGGTGGGACTGCCCTTAACCAGCACAATATCGTCCAGCCCCACATCGATGCGTGCGGCCTGGGCTGCATCCTGGGCGCTGAACGTGATGTGCACGCGGCTGCGGTCCAGCCCTTTGTCAATCGCTACCCGTCCCGTCTCAGCGGCCAGGTCGCCTTTGGACACCAGCCGGTCCACCACCTCGACCGCGCGTTCGCCGACCTGCATGTGCGCCAGCCCGGAATAGTTGCCCAGTTCGTCCATATCGCCCATCACAAAAATGACGCGGGTCTCGTGCTCGCGCACCTGTTCCGCCCAATCCAGCGCCGCCAGCGTGCCTTCCGGGTTGGCGCTGAAGCTGTCGTCCACCAGCAGACTGCCATTGGGCCCGTCCAGCGGGTGCATCCGGCCCGGCAGCGGTTCCAGCGTGGTGAGCGCCTGCAAGCCTTCTTCCAGCGGGATATCGTAGCTAAGGCCAATCGCCAACGCAGGCAGAATGCTGTAGAGCTGGTGCGCGCCCAATAACGGCACCCACCGCCCCGGATAACGCTGCTGGCCGTGTCGCAGGTCAAAGCCAGTTTTGTAGCGATCCACCAGGATATTGTAGGCCAGCAGGTCCGAGCCAAAGGCCGGTTCGCGGATGTCCAGCCCGAAGGTCAGCACGCCTGCCGGAGTATCGGACGACATCTGGCGCACCAGCGGGTCATCGTAGTTCAATACGGCCAGCCCGTCCGGGGGCAGACTGCGCACCAGTTCGCTCTTCTCGCGCGCGATGGTTTCCAGATTGCCCAAGCGGTCGGTGTGGGCGTGCGCGATGGCGGTCACCACGCCCACCAGCGGGTTGGTCGCAGCTACCATCTCGGCCATCTCGCCAAACTGGTTGGTGCCGAATTCCAGCACGGCAATGCGGTGCTCTTTGCCCAGCCGCCCCAGCGCCAGCGGCAGCCCAAAGCGCCCGTTAAAACTGCCGGGATTCTTATACACGTTATAGCGTGTGCCCAATACCCGCGCGATGGCTTCCTTGGCAGTGGACTTACCCACGCTGCCCGTCACGCCGATGACGGTCGTGCCAAACTTCTGCAGGATGATCTCCGTCCAGCGCATCAGGGCGTCTTCCACACTGCGCATCACGACCACCGTCAGGCCCTCGGTATCGAACGTTGGCGGATGGGTACACATGATGCCTTTCGCGCCCCCGGCTACGGCATCGGCCATGTAGTTGTGCCCGTCGCCCCGGTCGGTTTTGATGGCCACAAACAGCTCGCCCTGGTTCACACGGCGCGAATCGAAGCAGAAATCGGTGAAAATCTGGGCCGCCGGTTCCCCGAACAACTGCCCATCGGCGGCTTCCAGGATGTCGTATAGATTGATCATAGCGATCTCGCTGAATAGATTACAGAATGCTATTAAACCCTGCCCGTAGTTTAGGGTGTTGGACGCAAACGCGCCAGTGTGGGTTCGTATGCGCCAAAACATCCCACCAGCCCGGCCCCACGCTTCAACGTTAGAATAGACTAACCGCAAACCATTGATTGTAAATTGAAATTGTATTATGATATCGTTAACGATGGTTTAGTGTGGAACGTCATCCCACCAGAAGATGAAAGGACACCGAATGGGTCTAACGGTGCAGTGGGACAATACCGAACAAACGGTGGTGCGCTGGGATTTCGCGGGACGCTGGTCCAGCGATGATTTTATCGATGCCGTGCAACACACCATCAGCCTGGCCGAAGCGGTCCCACATTCGGTCTACGTCCTGGCGATGGTGCGTGGGGTGCCACCAGCCAACCTACTGGATACTGGCGAGCAAATGGTTTGTGTGTGCTGGCCGCGGAACCTGAAGAAACTGCTGTTTGTGGACGCCACCGCCAGTATGCGCAGCGTTCTAAGTCTGGTAGGCCGCGCGTGTCCAGAAATGCCCAAAATCGAATTCCCCGGCACATCCGACGAAGCCTATGAACGTATCACGCAGTTACACCTGATCGAAGAATACGCGCGGTCATGATCGTTAAGCGAGCCATGACCGTCATCGCCATGCCGAACCGAGTGTTGTAGCTCCTGTTGTGGCGTATTTCGTGGACGATATCTGTAGTTGATCTGTAGTTGTAGCGCCGGTTACTTTCTGTACTGAACCTGCCTGAGTCGGGGATTTTGAGCAGCCGGGCCACCCCGCCCGGCTTTTTTGTTGCCCCTTCGCCAGCGCTGTACCGCCCCCCAAACCCGGACTTTGGTCCCAATTTCGCCAAATCGGAGCAGCCTGCTATAATGGTGCCCTCAGGGGGACCTTCCATCAATTCCGCCCCCATTGGACACATAAACCGATGTTTGAGTTTACGTTGGAAGCACAGCACGCTGGGGCACGGGCCGGGGTTTTCACCACACCGCACGGCCTGCTGCACACGCCCGTCTTCGCGCCGGTCGGCACGCAAGCGACCGTCAAGGCCGTTGCGCCGCGCGAACTGGTCGAACTGGGCGCAACCCTGGTGCTGGGCAACACCTACCATCTCTACCTGCGCCCCGGCGACGAGCTGATCGCGGACCTGGGCGGACTGCACCACTTTATGGGGTGGGATGGCCCGCTGCTGACCGATTCCGGCGGGTTCCAGGTCTTCAGCCTGGGCGAACTACGTTCGATTGACGATGACGGGGTGACCTTCAAAAGCCACCTCGATGGCACCACCCACCGCTTTACGCCCGAAGTCTCGATCCGCATCCAGCACAACCTGGGCGCGGACGTGATCATGGCCTTCGACGAATGCCCGACGCCCGACGACCGTGACGCGGTCCGGGCCGCGTTGGACCGCACGCACCGCTGGCTGCACCGCTGCGCCGACGAACACGCGCGGAGTGGTGACACCAACCGGCAGGCGCTCTTCGGCATTGTGCAGGGCGGCATCTTCCCCGACCTGCGCGCCGAGTCTGCGGCGGCGGTATGTGCGCTCGACCTGCCGGGCTACGCCGTTGGCGGGTTGGCGGTGGGCGAAACCAAAGCCAATACCTA
>JAADYV010000615.1 GCA_010092855.1 Chloroflexota bacterium
GAGCGAACCTGGCCAGCGGACGCTATCGCCTTACTGCGCATCGTGAGCGAAGTGTTCACCAACGCCCTGCAGCGTCAACAGGTCGAAACGGCCCTGCACGAGAGCGAAGCCAAGTACCGCACCCTGTTCGAAGACCTGGGCGTGCCGATCACGATCTACAGTCCCGACGGCACTATCCTGATGGCCAACCAGATCGCGGCCAACATTTTCGGCACGTCGCGCGCGCGGTTGGTGGGCCGCCGGTTGCATGAAGTCTTTCCGCCAGACATCATCGCTATCTACCAACAACGCATCGACCAGATCGCGCGCAGCGGGCAGGGCGCGGTGTATGAAGACGAGGTCGAACTGCCGTCTGGGGAAAAGCGCTGGTACCTGGCCCACGCCCAACCCGTCACCGACGTGGCAGGGCAGGTCCTCTCGGTGCAGCTTGTCGGGCACGACATCACCGACCTCAAACACGCCGAACGTAAGCTGCGTGCCAGCGAGCACAAGTTCCGCAGCATCGTCGAGGAATCGCTGGACGGCATCCGGCTGACCGATGAACAGGGTCGGATCACCGAATGGAACCAGGGCTGCGAGCAGATCACGGGTGTGAGCCGAGAGAAGGCGCTGGGTCGCCCGGCCTGGGACGTGCTGTTCGCGTTGGTGCCCGACGACATTCGAACCGAGGAGCGGTATGCGCGCATCAAAGAGCGGACGCAGCGCCTGCTGCAAACGGGCGAAAATGTCTGGCAGCAAACCGGCCCCACGACCCACACCATCCAGCAGCCCGACGGCACCCAGCGTATGATCGAGTCCTCGGTCTTTCCAATCAAGACGGAGCAGGGGTGGATGGCGTGCGGCATCATACACGACGTGACGGTGTTGATGCAAGCCCAGGAAGCGCTGATGATCAGCGAGGACCGTTACCGCCGCGCGATCAGCGCCGGGCACGTCGGGGTGTGGGAATGGGATGTTGCCACCAGCGACCTTTATCTTGCGCCGGAACTCACGGCGATGTTGGGCTATGCAGACCGCGAGCTGCCCAACGGCCCGGCAGCGCTGGCCCGGCTGATACACCCCGACGACGTGGGGCGCGTGCTCAACGAGATTCGCAACCACCTGCACTACGGAGCTGACGCCGAAGCCTACGAGATCGAACTGCGCTTCCACCACCGCGACGGCAGTCAACGCTGGATGTCGCTGCGAGGCAGCCTGCTGCGCGACCCAGACGGCCAGGTGCAGCAAATGGTGGGCACGGTAACCGACATCACCGACACCAGGACCATGATCGCGGCGCTGCGGCGGCGCGACGCGATCCTCGAAGCGGTCAGTATGGTAGCTGAGCGGCTGCTGCAAAGCACCGACTGGCAGCCCACTATCCTGCCGCTGCTGCAAACGCTGGGCGTGGCGGCTGGCGTGCCATATGCCATGCTCGGCCAGCCTGAGTCTGCCGGGGGCCTGGTCGCCGCGTGGCAAGAACCGGGTGTCGCGCCGCTGGCTGGCGGGTGGCCGCCGGTCGCGGTCCTTGACCGGCCTGGTGTGCGCCACACCCCACACGGGCCAGAACTGTCGGTGTGGGTGCACGACCAGTTCTGGGGCCTGGTGCGCTTCTGGGGACCCGACACCACCCGCGACTGGGCGACCGCCGAGATCGAGGCGCTGCAGATTGCGGCGGACATGCTGGGAGCCGTCATTGAGCGCCAGCAAGCGCGCGACGACCTGCACCGTTACGCCGAGCGGCTGCGGCTGCTGCGCGAGATCGACCAGGCGATCCTCTCCGCGGTCTCGCCCGAAGCGATTGCAACCGCAGCATTGGAGCATATTCGCGCGCTGGTGCCATGCAAACGCGCCAGTGTGTTGGTGCTGGAACCAGAGCACGATGCCGGGCGGGTGCTGGCAGCGTTCTCTGCCTACGAGACGCGCGTTGGGATTGGCTATACAATGTCGATGGCCGAATCGCGACGGGTCTTCCCGGCGCTGTGGCGAGGGGAATCCCAGTTTGTGCGCGACATCACCGAAATTTCCTCGGAGCTGCCCGTCGCCGCCATGCTGCGCGCGGAGGGCATCCAGTCCTACATCAACGTGCCCCTGATGGTGCGCGGTCAATTGATTGGCGCGCTTAGCCTGGGCGCGGACGTGGTGCACGCCTTCACCGCCGATCACCTCGAGGTCGCGGAGGAAGTGGCCGACCAACTGTCCATTGCCATCCACCAGGCGCGGCTGCACGTGGCCGAACGCCAGCGCCGGCTGGTGGCCGAAACGCTGGGCCACGCCGCGACCATTATCGGCTCGACGCTGGAACTGGCCGAGGTCCTCGACCGCATCCTGGAGCAGCTCAGCGCCGTGATCGACTTCGACAGCGCCTCCGTCCAGCGCAAGTACGATAACCAGTTGGAGATTATGGCCTGCCGGGGATTCGACCAGCCGCACAACGTGATCGGGCTGCAGTTCCCAATCCAGGCCAAGTTCCCCAATATGCGCGTGGTGACCGACCAGCAGCCCCTGGCTCTGGACGACATCACCCAGGACTACCCGCACTTCCAGGACGAGGCCACCGATTATACTTCAGGCCACATCCGGTCGTGGTTGGGGGTGCCGCTGCTGCTGCGCAACCGCGTGATCGGCATGATCGCGCTGGACCGCGGCGACGTGCGGCCCTTTGTGGAAGACGACATCGAACTGGCGGTGGCCTTTGCCAGCCAGGCCAGCATCGCGATCGAAAACGCCCGCCTGTACGAACAGGCCCAGGCCCGTGCTGCCGAACTGGAAAGCCTGCTGGCCATCAGCAGCGAACTGTCGAGCACACTCGATCTGGACGCCCTGCTGGGGTTGGTCATCGACCAGGCGCTTACGCTGCTGGCTGCCGATGAAGGCTCGATCATGCGCCTGGACGACGACGGCCTCATCCGCCCCGTGATGGCGCGCGGGCCGTATGCCGCACAGGTGATGCAACATGTGCTGCGTCCAGGCGAAGGATTGACCGGGGTCGCGCTCGCTGACAACCAACCGCTGCTGGCTAATTTCGCTAACCGCGACCCGCGCGCGGTCGCCATCGGAGACATCGACCTGTCTGAAGACAATCACATCCTGCTTGTGCCGCTGACCATGCAGGCCCGCACCATTGGCGCGATGGTTGTCAACCGGAAGCATAAACCGTTCCAAGCCGACGACCTGCGCCTGTTCGCGGGGTTTGCGCACCAGGCCGCGATTGCCATCGAAAACGCGCGCCTGTACGACGAAGCCCAGGACCGGGCAGAGGAACTGCAAAGCCTGCTGGAAGTCAGCCGCGATCTGTCCAGCACGCTGGACTTGCAGGCGCTGCTGACGCTGGTCATGGAACAGGCGCTGGCGCTGCTGGGTGCCGAGGTAGGTGTGGTCATGCGCCTGGAGGATGATGGGCAGACCGTGCGCCCACTGATGGCGATCAGTCCCGATGCAGACCTCTTGATGCAGACCACGGTGCGCGTGGATGAAGGTCTGATCGGAGTAGCGCTGGCCAGCGGCGAACCGCTGCTGGTCAACTTCGCCAACCGCGACCCGCGTGCCACGATCAGGGGACGGGCAACCCGCGACCAGGACACGCACGTGATGGTTGTGCCGTTGATGGTACACGGGCGCACCAGCGGCGTCATGGTTGTCAACCGCCACGTGCCAGAGTTCACGGAAGTACACTTGCGCCTGTTCGCCGGGTTCGCGCACCAGGCTGCGATTGCACTCGAAAATGCGCGTCTGTACGAACAGGTGCAGCAGCACGCAGCAGAACTGGAACAGCGCGTGGACGAACGCACGCGCGAACTTCAGCAGGAGAAGGAACAGGTCGAAGCGATCCTGGCCGGGGCCGCCGACGCGATCATCATCGCCAGCGCCGACGGCACGATCCTGTCCGTCAATCCGGCATTTGAGCGCCAGCTCGGTTACACGAGCGACGAAGCGATTGGCGCGCGCGTCACACCGAACAATATCGCCGACCGGGGCGAAGCCTTCATGACCTTGTGGGCCGCCGCCCAGACAGGACAGCCCGCGCGCGCCGAAATGCGGCTGCGGCGCAAGGACGGCACTTTCTACGACGCCGACCTGAATATGGCCCCCATCTTCCAGCCGGAAGGCGGTGTTCATGCTTACGTGGTCGTGATCCGCGATATCAGCGCGCAGAAGGAAATCGAGCGCATGAAGGACGAGTTTGTGTCCAACGTGTCGCACGAGCTGCGCACACCGATCACCAACCTGCGGCTGCGCGAGCACCTGCTGGCCGCCCAACCCGAACGACTGGCCACCCACCTGGACGTCATCCAGCGCGAAACCAACCGGCTGGAAACGCTAATCGAAGACCTGCTCGCGCTCTCGCGGCTGGACCAGGAGCGGGTGACGCTGGCGTTTGCGCCAACCGACCTGAATACGCTGGTGACGGAGTACGTAACCGACCGGCAGCCGCTGGCCCAGCAGAAAGCGCTCACCCTGCGCTACGAGGTCGCGCCGGAACTGCCGCCCGTCCGCGCCGACCGGGGCCTGGTCGGGCAGGTGTTGAGCATTCTGCTGACCAACGCGCTCAACTATACCCCGGCAGGCGGCGAGGTCGTGGTGCGCACCCAGGTTCAGCCCGCAGCCAATCACGCGGGGGAGGGCGCGCGCGAGGCCGGTTTTGCCGTGCTCGATACCGGGCCGGGCATTCCGCGCGAAGAGCAGCCGCGCCTGTTTACGCGCTTCTTCCGGGGCGAAGCGGCGCACGAACTGGGCATCTCCGGCACGGGCCTGGGGCTGGCTATCGCGCATGAGATCATCGAGCGGCACGCCGGGCGTATCACGGTGCACAGCACGGGGATGCCCGGCGACGGCACGATCTTCGAGGTCTGGCTGCCGGTGATGGCGGAGGGGAAAGATATGCGATGACCAGGATGTTAACAACAGGGGCGTATCGCGCCATGCCCAGGTTGGATACGCCCCCGGCTTACGGAGCCGGTGATATGTACCAGGCCGCTCTTACCAGGCGGGCCAACCTACCGGTCGGGCCGACCTACCGGTCGGAGCTAACAATGCGCAGCAGGTAGATGAACAGGTTGATGAAGTCCAGGTACAGTTTCAGCGCGCCGATGATGGCGACCCGGCGCA
>JAADYV010000121.1 GCA_010092855.1 Chloroflexota bacterium
ACCAGTTCGATGTTGACACCCTGGGCTTCAAAGTAGCCGGCTTCTTCCGCGACGTAGAACGGCAGCACGTCCAGGATCGGCAGCAGGCCCATGCGCAGCGTCGTCTGGCGTTGTGGTTGTTCGCCATAGACCGGCCCCAGCGCCATGCCCATCAGCACCAGTACCAGACCGAATGAAACGAGTGTAATCAGTTTTTTATCCATGCGGGAATTCCTCCTGTGTGTTGCCGGTAAAAGGTATAGCTCTCTAAATGATCAGCGCGATGAACGTCCCGGCAAACAACGTCACCGCGATGTAGGAATTCATGTTAAAGAACGCCACGTTGACGCGGCTGAGGTCATCCGGCGAGACGATGCGGTGTTCGTAGACCAACATCCCCGCCGCCAGCAGCGCGCCCCCGTAAAACGGCCAGGCCAGATTTGCGGCCAGCCCAGCCAGCAGCAGAAACACCAGAAACGCCGCGTGATTCAGCCGGGCGAGCAGCAGCGCGCTCGCGGCCCCGTAGCGCGCAGGCCAGGCGTGCAAACCTTCGGCGCGGTCGTGGTCGATGTCCTGACAGGCGTAGATCAGGTCGAAGCCCGCGATCCAGAACATGACCGCCGCGATCAGTAACCACGCGGGCAAGTCATCTGGTGTGAAAAACGTGCCGCGCACCGCGATCCAGCCACCGCCGACCGCCAGCGCATCGGTGAAGCCCAGCACCCAGTGCGCCAGGACGGTGAAGCGCTTGGTGAAACTGTACCCAACCAGGAACAGCACCGCCACCGGCGAGAGCAGCAGCGCCAGCGGATCGAGCAGGGCCGCCGCGATCTCCAGCACCACCAACGATACACCGGCGAACAGCAGGATCGTGCGCGGCGCGATGGCCCCAGTGACACTGGGTCGCTGGGCTGTGCGCGGGTTGCGGGCGTCATAGGTGCGGTCTGCCAGCCGATTCACGGCAAAAGCCAGCGTGCGCGCGGCGGCCATCGCCACCGACACCCACACGAACTCCCACAGCGTGGGCAGTCCTCCGGCGGCCAGCACCATGCCGATATAGGCAAACGGCAGCGCGAAGATCGTGTGCTCGAAGCGCACCAGGTCGAGAAACACGCGCACCTTATAGGCGAACGTATCGGGTTGCAGGCCGCGCGCGCGGGCGGCGTCCTTCGCGCGTTGGGTGGATGATCCCATCGTCAGTCGTTCTTCTTGCTTTTCTGGTAACTATCGGGTGTAAGCTGGCCCTGGTTGTAAGCGTCAGGGAGGTCGAAGGCCGGGGTTGCTGCGGAGACATACACCAGCGGATCGTTGGTGTTGTTGTCGATGCCGTGCCCTGCGTTTGATGGAATGTAGACCAGATCACCGGCACTCACCTGCTGTGTCTCGCCGCCAACATGCATCAGACCGCCGCCCTCGACGATGATGTACACCTGGATGTTGGGATGGTTATGTAACACCTGGCGTGCGCTTGGCTCAACCGTGACCCAGGTCGCTGCGATAGGTGTTTCCGGCACATCTTCCGTGCCCAGCAGAAAGTGTGATACCAGCCCGTTACGCTCGCGTTTGTCGGCGTCTTGTTTGTTGCGCACGTACATATTATGCCTCCTATCCCCCGATTCCGTAGTCGGCCCACTTGCCATCGACTAGCGCCTTGATCTCCGCGCTCATCTCGATTTCCTGCGGCCAGCCGCGTGGGTGCCCGTCATCGGGACCTTTGGTGGTGGCATCGATGCCGATCTGTCCTCGCGGCGCGGCTCCGGTCGCGAAGTGATCGATGGGTCCCCGGTTGACAACGATATCGCGGTGCCAGTCCACATTACCCAGCACCCGCCACACCACGTCGGACAGGTTCTCCAGCGCGACGAAATCGTCCACCGCGATCAGGACGTGGTCCGGGGCCAATGCCCACAGCGCCTCGAACAGCTCGCGCACCGGGCGGGACTTGTCCGTTGCCAGCAGGATCACGCCCGGCAGCGGCGCGCTCCACCGGCCCTCACTGGCAATAGTCGTGATCTGGTCAGCAGGCAGGGGGGCGGGCGCGAATGGCTCCCGGTCGGATTTGCGCGTGGCGTCGATGCCGATCTTGCCCCCGTAGGAGTCGTGGATCGCGGAATGGTCTAGCTGGTCCACCGGGCCATCGACCACCGTCACGTCGCGTCGCCAATCGACGTTGGCCAGCACTGCGTCCGCCACCGCGCGCGGATCGTGCACGTCCACGTCCTCGTCCACGATGATGAACGCTTTGGTCAGCATCATCAAGCCCAGGCCCCACAGCCCGTACATCACCTTTTGCGCGTGGCCGGGGAAGCGCGGCTTGATGCTGGCGATGACCAGGTTGTGGAACACACCCTCGGCGGGCATGTTGTAGTCCACGATCTCGCCCTGGAACAACTGCATCAACGGCAGGAACAGGCGCTCGGTAGCTTTTCCCATCCAGTAGTCTTCCATCGGCGGTTTGCCGACCAGCGTCGCTGGGAAGATCGGGCCACGCTTGTGGGTGATGGCCGTGACGTGGAACACCGGGAACAGGTCTTCCGGCGTGTAGAAACCGGTGTGGTCGCCGAACGGACCTTCGAGCTGGTGTTCGTTGGGATCAACGTAGCCCTCGATCACGATTTCGGCGTTGGCGGGCACTTCGATGTCCTGCGAAACGGCCTTAACGAACGGCACCGGTTTGCCGCGCAGCCAGCCTGCCAGCAGATACTCGTCGATGCCAGGTGGCAGCGGGGCCGACGAACACCACATCTGCGCGGGATCGCCGCCCAGCACAATCGCGCACGGGATTTTGTCCAGCTTCTGGGCGCGGGCTTCGCGCTCATGTTCCGCGCCGCCCTTATGGCGCTGCCAGTGCATCCCCAGCGTGCGGCTGTCATATTTTTGCAGTCGGTACATGCCCACGTTGCGCTGATCGGTGACGGGGTCGCGCGTGATGACCTGGGGCAGGGTGATGTAGGGTCCGCCGTCTTCCGGCCAGCAGGTCGGAATCGGCAACATGTCCAGCGTGGGGTTGTCAGTGATCACGACTTCCTGGCAGGCGGCCTTGCTGACGCGGTTGGGTCCCAGGCCAACACTGCGTACCGCGCCCAGCATATCACCCATGCGCTTGGCCATCGCGCCCAGGCCCTGCGGCAGCCTGGGATCGATCAGGCGCGCCAACCGGTGCCGCACCGCTTCCAGTTCCTCCACGCCAAAGGCCAGCGCCATCCGCCGCCCAGAGCCAAACACGTTGGTCAGCACGGGCAGGTGGCTGCCTTCGACGTTTTCGAACAGCAGCGCTTTGTTGTCCGCGTCAGGTCCCTTACTCACCCGGTCGGTGATCTCGGTGATTTCCAGGTGCGGGCTGACGGGTATCGTGATGCGGATCAGTTCGTCTGCTTCTTCCAGGCGGGTGATGAAGTCACGCAGGTCGGCATAGGCCATTGGTGATTGTTCTCCACGTTTAGTTCATTCAGAAAGTTATGAAAGTACGCATATTTTATCACAATATGGAGTAAGCGACAAACAGACTCCCCGGCGCTCGTGCAGAGCATAGCGCCATCTCGTTTTGTTTAGCAAATGCCGGGCTGCGAACCGTATTCGGGCAATATGCATGAAAACCGCTGTGAACACGTAGCTTACCAGGCGCGGAAGGACGAGACTGTGGACTCAGTTGGTCTTCCAGTCACTGTGTTTTCATTGTATACTATAGATAAGAATAACGTGGGAATTGTGTGCTTTGATGCGATTTGTGCCAGCATGAACAAAGGTTAAGGATATTTTTTGTATAGAGTGAACGAGGTTGGAAGGGGGATCGTGTTGTATAATGGCCGTGCGAAATCTGCTTTGTGGATTTCTTCACGGCTCAGCGCGCCAACACACGTGGTGTTGGTGGGCATCAGGAGGTTTATCGTTCGATGGCATCAGTAGCTGAAGGGTACGTTGTAGCCTGTGCGGTAAGCGATTTGCCGGCCAGGGGAAAAAAAACAGTAAAGATTAATGGGGTATCTGTTTTGGTTGTTGCTTGCGAGTCTGGATATTATGCGATTGAGAATCGCTGCCCACAGACTGGGCGTCCGATTGCTCATGGCAAAGTCCTCAATTGTAAGCTGACTTCTCCCCACACCGGCGCGCGATACGATTTGACTACAGGCAAGTTTGTGGGTGGGGGACAGTCGCCGCTGCAGTCGCACTGGCTGACCGTCTTCCCGTTGAGCGTGGTTGACGACAAGGTGTACATTCACCTGTCTTGAGCAGTCGCCCAACGAAAAATAATATTTTGGTGAGGTCCGTCCGGGATGCTTCTGAACGGGCCTTTTTTGTTGCCGGTTATGCTGGTGGGGTCGCGCGCTGGCAGGACCTGTGGTTTTTTGCCAACAGCGCCTTATAATATTGTGCGCAGTTTTTTTGATATTGTTCTTGAGAGGGGCACCATCACTATGGCAAGTTACATTTTGGCGCTCGACCAGGGCACAACCAGTTCGCGCGCAATTCTGTTTGACGCTGCCGGGCAGCCGGTGGCCACCGAGCAGCAGGAGTTCCCGCAGATTTTCCCTAAACCCGGTTGGGTGGAACACAACCCCGCCGACATCTGGCGTACCCAGCGCGACGTGGCGCGCGCGGTGCTGGACCAGCAGGGCATCAGCGCCAAAGACGTGGCCGCGATTGGCATCACCAACCAGCGCGAAACGACCCTGATCTGGGATCGCGCCACCGGCGAGCCGGTCCACAACGCGATTGTGTGGCAGTGCCGCCGCACTGCGCCGATGTGTGACGCGCTCAAGGCCGAGGGCTTCGATACGGTGCTGCGCGAGAAAACCGGCCTGGTCACCGATGCGTATTTCTCCGGCACCAAAGTCGCGTGGCTGCTGGAAAATGTGCCGGGCGTGCGGGCGCGGGCCGAAGCCGGGGAGCTGGCTTTTGGCACGGTCGATACCTGGCTGCTGTGGAACCTGAGCGGCGGCGCGCTGCACATCACCGATGTGACCAACGCCAGCCGCACGCTGCTGTATAACATCCATACTGGCGACTGGGACGATGACATTCTGGCCCATCTGAACATTCCGCGCGCGCTGCTGCCGGAAGTGCGGCCCTCCAGCGCGGTGTATGGCAGCACGGTCGAGCACATCCTCGGTGCGGAGATTCCGCTGGCCGGGATTGCGGGCGACCAGCAGGCGGCTACCTTTGGCCAGGCGTGCCACTCGCCGGGCATGGCCAAGAACACCTACGGCACCGGCAGCTTCGTGCTGATGAACACGGGCGAGTCGGGTGTGGGGTCGGATGCCGGCTTGCTAACCACCATCGCCTGGCAGCTTGCAGACGGTCCGGTGATCTATGCCCTGGAAGGCAGTATCTTCATCACCGGGGCGGCGGTGCAGTGGCTGCGCGACGGGTTGCAGATCATCGAGTCCGCGCGCGAGGTCGAAGCGCTGGCGGGCAGCGTCGAAAGCGCCGACGGTGTGTACTTCGTTCCGGCGTTTGTGGGCCTGGGCGCACCGCACTGGGATGCTTATGCGCGCGGTACGCTGGTGGGCATCACACGCGGCACGACCAAAGCGCATATCGCGCGGGCCACGCTGGACGCCATCGCGTTACAGTCGCGCGACGTGCTGCAGGCCATGCACCAGGATTCCGGCATCGAACTTAGCGCGCTGCGTGTGGACGGTGGTGCGGCACAGAACGACCTGTTGATGCAGATTCAGGCCGATGTGCTGGGTGTGCCGGTCCAGCGCCCGGCAGTGACCGAAACGACCGCCCTCGGTGCGGCGTACCTGGCGGGCCTGGCGACCGGCTTCTGGTCCAGCCCACAGGTGATCGCCGACCAGTGGCGCATCGAGCGCACCTTCGAGCCGCGCATGGCCGCCAGCCAGCGCGACACCCTGATCGCCGGGTGGCAGCGCGCTGTCGAACGTGCGCAGGGTTGGGAAGTGTAGTTTTCTGATCTGTCCAGCAGCGGGGGACATGAACACAATGTTCATGGTGTTGTGTCCCCTGGCCTGCTGAAAAACGAGAACCAGGGGAGGGACTCACTTTGTCACATTACATCTTGCAGAACAGCGACTATCCCCGCTGCGTGGACAGCCGTGCCGCCGTGCTGATCGCCGAATGGGACGACGACCTGGGCTACTATATCAGCGCTTGGGGCGATGAGGCCGGTGCCCAGAACGGTCCCCAGTTTCCGGGAGCGTCATTGTTTTTTGTGCGCGCCCTGGAGGAGATCGCGGGGCGCGGGCGGCTGCGCGCGTTTGACTTCGTGGAACAAGCCTCCGCGCAGCTTGGTCTGGGCTTGCAAGTGCACCAGACGGACTGGGGCATTGATCTTTTCGACCTGACCAACGATGAGATCGTAGAATGGCTACAGCATCACCATACCGGGTGCGGCTTTGCGTCCCAGATATGGGGGCCGCGCGTGGATACCGTCGTGGGCGAGGCCAAACGGCGCGGCTGGCAGGTCCAGGTACTGACCGGCATCCACGATGCGCATGGCGCGGTCATCAACTATCACGAAGGCGAAACACTGAATACGGCGGCGGCGGTGCGCGCCGGGCAGTCGGTCTTTAACCTGGACATGATCGACGCGCGTCAGGTCTTCGGTGTGTTGGAAATACTCACGCGCCAGTCGGGCTTCGCGGATCGGGCCGAAGCATGGGCGATCCAGGTCTTCACCGACCTGGTGCTGGCCCTGGGCGTAGTCAACGACGCCGACCAGATCGTCGAGCGGCGGCCAAACGTTATCCTGGAATAGAGCAGTGATACGGCATGTTTGATACGGTACAGGCGGCGCACGAACGGATCAAGGCAGTGGCTCACCGCACCCCGGTGATGACCGCGCGCACGCTCGACCAGCGTGCCGGAGCGCAGGTGTTTCTGAAGTGCGAGAACTTCCAGCGGGTCGGGGCCTTTAAGTTTCGCGGGGCGTATAACGCGATTAGCCAGCTTTCCGATGCGGAACGCGCACGCGGCGTGATCACCTATTCTTCCGGCAACCATGCGCAGGCGGTCGCACTGGCCTGCCAGATGTTGGGCGCGCGGGCGATCATCGTCATGCCGCAGGATGCCCCGGTTATCAAGCGCCAGGCAACCGGAGGTTACGGCGCGCAGATCGTGTTCTATGATCAGGCTACCGGGGACCGCCGCGCGATTGCCGAGGGCCTCGCTGCCGAACACGGTTACACCATCGTGCCGCCCTACGACCACGTCAACATCGTGGCCGGGCAGGGTACGGCGGCGCTGGAATTGTACCAGGACGCCGGGCCATTGGATGCGCTGCTGGTGCCATGTGGCGGCGGCGGTTTGCTGAGCGGATCGGCAATCGCGGCGCGCGGCCTGTGCCCGGACTGCCGCGTGATCGGCATCGAGCCGGAAGTGGCCGACGACGCCACGCGCTCCTTCCGCACCGGGACGCTGCACACTGTCAGTAACCCGCCCACCATCGCGGACGGCACACGCACGCCATACCTGGGCGACGTGACGTTTCCGCTGGTGTTGGAATATGTAGACGACATGCAGACCGTGACGGAGACCGCCATCATCAACGCGGTGCGCTTTCTGTTTTACCGCATGAAG
>JAADYV010000122.1 GCA_010092855.1 Chloroflexota bacterium
ACGTTCCACGCCACCTGGCCCGCGTCCCGGCGCACGCGATACGCCTCCCACCACTTTTCGCGCGACTTCTGCCCCAGCACCAACCGCGCCGGATCAGCGGTGGCTAACTGCCTGGTGTTGATGGGCGCGGCGATCATGAAAAAGGCGTCCATGTTCTCGGCCATGGCCAGCGGCACCGGGTTTTGATATGCAAGCTGCTCGTCGCTGCCCAGTTCGAGCATGATCTCGTTCAGGATGGGAAACGTGGCACGCACCGATGGATGGGCACCGCGCCGCACCAGGGCCTCAAACAGCGCCACCATCAGCGGCTCGGCAGTCGTCAGGCCGGTGATCACCGCCAAATCCCCCGGTTTGACCGGCACGGAGTATTCGGTCAGCACCTGGGCCAGACGTGGAGCGAGGTTGTCGTACATCGAAAAAAGTCCTTTCTTGGCAAACAGTTTATCTGGTTATACACCGGACCGGCTACCAAACACAATCTACCACGCCCGAATCAAAAAACAGGGACGCACACATTAGGCATCCCTGCTCCTGGTGGGTAATGAAAAGGACGGCTATTGCCACTGGGTGGTGTCGATGAACTCGGTGCGCTCCGGGTTGTCGCGGTTGAAGCGCAGCACGAAGTCGACAATTGCGTTCACCTGTACGTCCGAGAGGTCTTCAACCGAAAAGGTATCCATCGTTTCTGGGCCGGTACGCATCGTTTCAGCGATCCATGCCGGTTCCAGCACCATGTCAATCGGCTCGCCATCCTCGGTGCCCTGGCCGCGCGGACCGTGACATTCTTCGCAGTGCAGCTTGTACAGATCGCGCGCGCTCATGCTGTCGTTGGGGTGCGGGGTCGGCGTGACATCCGGCGCAGCGGCGATTGCCGTAACGCCATCACCGCCAGCGTTCCCTTCGGAAGCCGCGTCATCATCAGTCGCTTCTTCTTCCGCCCAGGCATCGTCACCGGTCGCGGTGGCAGTCCAGGTGCCGGTCACCGGTTCACCGAAATCCAGCGGGTCGTACCCGGCCAACGTGCAGTTTGGTGCGCTGAATTCGCCGCTGGCCTCGGTGGGGCTGGTGAAGTCGCCCGTGATGCGCGCGCCTTCAAACGCGATCTCGGACACACAGCCGGACTCTTCCATCACGGTTTCCATCTCCGGCGTGATGCCCTCGAACGTGAAGCGGAACACAAGCTGGCCCTCGGTGATGTTGCCCTCGCCGTCGATCACAAACGTGATCTCGGCAGTGTTGGGCGTTTCTTCCGGGCCATAGGTCGCGGTGCCGGTCCAGGTGCCGGTTACGATGGACGGGGTCTCATCGCCCTGGGCCGAGGACTGGCTGGACACACTCCCCACGCTGACGGTCACCATCGCCAGCACCACCAGCACAAAACCCAGCGCGATCAGAAAACGTTGCGGATGTTTCATAAGTCTGTCTCTCCTCACTTGTGTTGGTAAACGGAAGAAAAAGATCAAGCCGGTTGTCGTGCTAACCAATTAACGTGATGATGCCACCATTGGGAGCATTGCCACTCCCAGAAAATCTGCTACTCAACACCCCACCCGAACCAGGACCGGACAGCGTGCCACCCTGCCGGAAGCGCGTCACCCGTGTCAACCGGATTCACCGGTGCCGGGGCAGGATTCACGTTACTGCCAGGCCCCAGGCTGCTGCCCGTACCGAGACTGCTCCCAGAGCCAGAGTCCGGGTCATCATTGCCGCCCAAACTACTGCCGGTACCCAGACCACTGCCCGTCGGTGAATCCTCGTTCCCGCCGAGACTACTGCCGGTACCCAGACCACTGCCCGTCGGTGAGTCCTCGTTCCCGCCCAGGCTGCTGCCGGTACCCAGACCGCTGCCCGTCGGTGAATCCTCGTTCCCGCCCAGGCTGCTGCCGGTACTCGTGGGCGCAGCTTGCGGCGTGGGTGTGGTGGCGCTATCGCTGCTGGGGCCACCGAAATTGATTTGCATCTGGGCCAGCGGCGTGGGCGTGAGGGTGGGCGACGGGGTTGGCGAAAGCGTGGGGGTGGCGGTCGGCGTGAGCGCGAAAGCGGTGGCAGTCGCCCAATCCGCGACCTGCGTCATCTCCTCGACCGACACCATATCCGCCTCGGCCACCGCGACCGCGATATCGTTCCAAGAGCCATCTTTGATCAGCGTGACCAGGCTGTCGATCTGCTGGTTGGTGAGCGGGCCGCCCTCGTCCAGCGCGTATGCGGCCATATCGTCGTTGCCTTCGGTGTTCACTGCACCACGCGATATGGTCCGGAACAATTCCTCACGGGTTGCATTGCGCGTAGCGTCGCGCGTCAGGTCCTGCGAGCCTTCCACCACGCCCATCCCATGCGAGCCATGACAGTCGGCGCACTGCTGCGCATACAGGTCCATACCCAGCGCCAGTGAGTCGCGGTGCAGTTCGTCGGCGGCATCCTCCTGGCGCTCTGGCTCGCGTAGCGCGGCTACCGTCAGGAACAACACAATGATCAGCGTGGCCACAATCCCGGCAATCGTCAGGCGGGGCGTTGTCATGAGGTTACCTCCTCACCGGCGTCGGGGGCGGAGTCTGCGTCTTCGGGAGGTTCTGGCGTCGGCGGGGTGAAAATGTCGTCGGAGCTGACCTCGTCGCGCTGAATCGGATTGCCAGTGTCAATCAGGACGTTGTCGTAGTCGTCAATCTCGATGGGAAACACGTCCAACGGGCGCGGGGCCGGGTCGTTGAGCACATCGCCCTCGCGCGTAAATTCCGAGCCGTGACACGGGCAGTAGAACTGGCCCTCGTCCGGGTCCCAGGAGACGAGACAGGCCAGGTGCGTGCATTTGCTGTGCAGCGCCAGCAGGTCGCCGTTGTCGAAGCGAATCAGGTAAAACCGGCCTTGGATATGCTGGGCGATGGTGCCCGGCTCGATGTCGCGCAGCTTGACGTCATACTTGATGACCTGGCCATAGACGCCCGATCCCTGGCGCGAGCCGATATAGCGCAATCCGAAGATTGTGCCCTGCCCGACGGCCAGCGCCCCCGCGAAACGCCACGACCAGCGCAAAAAGTCGCGGCGAGAAAGTTCGGTTGCTTCGTCCTTATGGTCTGTTGTCTCTGACATTTCACACGTCCCAGGGATACATTAAGGCCATGTTTTCGCCACGAAAGAACTGGCCAATGACGGTCAGCGTGATGAAGGCCATGAACAGCAGGGTGAACAGCGCCTGGTTCGCCTCGGTGCGAGTGGCACCGCGCCGCAGCAGCAGCCAATAATATGCAACCAGGAAAATGAGCGGAATCACCAGCGGGATGACGCCGTTGCTGATCAGCGTGGACACATTGGGGAACACATCCGGCAGGTCCAGCCAGAATTCATCTATGATCACTAGCAGCACCGTGCCCACCACGCCGATGGTGGCCGCCAGCGCCGACTGCCGCCGCCCGCGCCGCGACCGGAACCAGATACCGCGCACGTCGGGGGCACGGTCCGGGTGATAGTCCAGGTAGGGCAGCAAGAGCAGCGCCGCGCCCACCAGCACCGGGATCACGAACGAGACAAACTGGGGATGGAAGTGCATCAGCAGTTCCTGCACGCCCATGAAATACCACGCTGCTTTGGACGGATTAGGCGGATGGTTGGGGTCGGCGGCTTCGATCAGCGGGGCATCGACGAACGCCGAAAAGCCGAACAACAGCGCCAGCAGGATCAGCCCGCCAGCAATCTCCAGGTTGACCAGGTGCGGCACGGTCGTCACGCGCTCGACCTTGCGCCGGTCTGGGGGCGGCTCGTCCAGGTCGCGCGGCAGCGTGATCTGGTCCTTGCGCACGCGCCACAGGTGATACGACACCGTCACCGCGATCAGGAACGGGAACAGGGCGACGTGAAACGCGAAGAAAGTGCGCAGCGTGGCCGCGCCCACCTCCGGCCCGCCCAGAATCGCGTCGCTGAGGTCCTGGCCGAAAACGGGGATGTACTCGATCATGCTGGTGCCGATGGTGACCGCCCAGTAGGAGAGCTGGTCCCAGGGCATCAGGTAGCCGGTGAAGTTGGACATGGCCACCAGCACCAGCAGCACCAGCCCCAGAATCCAGTTGAATTCGCGCGGGTGGTGGAAGGCGGCGGTATAGAACACGCGCAGCATGTGCAGCGTGACCAGGATGAGCATCAGGTTGGCGCTCCAGTGGTGGATGTTGCGCACCAACTGGCCCAGCCAGATGTCGCTGCGCAGCGCCTTCATGCTGTCATACGCACCGTCGGGGGTGGGCGTATAGACGAACATCAGCAGCATACCGGTGATGGCCAGCGTCAGGAACAGCACCGTGCTCAGCACGCCCAAACCAAAAGTGTAGTTGATTTTGATTGCGCGTTTGGGCACTCTGGGCGCGTGCAAGTGCAGCAGCAGGTCTTGCAGCGTCAGGCGCATCCGTTCCTGGTCGGTGGTCGGGCTCGGCGC
>JAADYV010000616.1 GCA_010092855.1 Chloroflexota bacterium
GGCATCCTCATCTGTGAGGATTTCTGGCACGCTTCGCCACCGTACCTGCTGTGGCTGGACGGCGCGGATGTACTGCTGTTCCACAGCGCGAGTCCGGGGCGCGGGTTGGACATGGGCGACCAGTTGAGCAGCGCGCGCTGGGTCGACCACGTCAATCGCGCCTATGCCGGACTGTTCACGAGCTACACCGCCCACTGCAACCGGGTTGGCTTCGAGGGCGGCATGAACTTCTGGGGCGGCAGTTCGATTGTTGATCCCAACGGAGAATTTTTGCTGAATGGGCCGCAGTTCGAGGAGGGGCTGCTGGTGCACCAGATCGACCTCAACCAGTTGCATCGCACCCGCAGCCGACTACCCCTGCTGCGTGACGAACGCACCGGGCTGATGGCGCGCGAACTGGGCCGCATTCTGGGCGGCGAATCGGGCAGTGCGTCAGGCGGCAGCCGGTAATCTCCTCACTCGTTCACCAAACAAGAAAGGGCAGACGTGAACGCTCGCCTGCCCCTGTGTTGTCCATGCCTGGATTTGCCGCCCAGCGGCTGGCCCTACCCTACACCATTGGCCAGTCGGAAAGTTGGGCCACGTCGGTCAGCACGATCTCCGGGCGATCGTTGTAAAGCTTGAGCGGCCCGGTAATGTAGACGTAGCTGCGGCGCGGTTCACCCGAACCGCCAGGGATATACCGGTTCGTGAGCAGGCTGATGATGCGCTGGCCCGGCTCGTCGTCCATGCGAGGAATAAAGACCTGGAACGGCTGGTGGATCGAGCCAATGCCGATAATGGCGTGGATCCCCCCCACGCGCTTGAAGTTTCGCACCTCGGTGAAGATGGTCACTTCGTCCTCGGTTTTCGACATTTTGTACAGTTCGTCATAATCCAGCCGGGTGTTGTACAGCCTGGCCCCTGGATTGGCGCTCTTGAAGTAGCGGTAGCCCTCGATGATGTGGGCGCGCAGGTGCCACCACACCCCCAAACCGGCATAGTTGCGCATCTCCGAGCCGTTGACCTTGATCTGGTCCCACACACCGCGAAAACCAACCTGCGCCTCACGTTCGGCCTGAGTGTAGCGATAGTGGTTTTCGGGGAACTGGGCATAGCCATATTTGACAAAGTAGGGGCTAAATCCTTCGCGGATCATGTGTTCCTGGAAGTCCCGACCATCGCGCAGATACACAAACACCAGCGGACGGCCATAATTACCCCGATAGCGTTCCCAGCACGTCTCTGCCGACTCGTGACCGGGAAACTCCAACGACACCGCATCCCCCGGCTGGAACAGTTTTTGGGCTTCTTTTTTCGCTTCGTGGCCCCAGGGCGTGACCGGCTTGCTGCTGCCCGCATTCGACTCCTCGGTATCCAGCGCCAGAATGCGCAAACTTTCTTCTCGTTCACCTGCCGCCACCCGCAGCGTATCACCATCGACCACACGGACAACGGTCGCATCTACTCGTGTACCTGGCATTGTTCTCGCTCCTTCGCTCGATTTTTGTTTCACAACAACTTAACACACCAATGCATGCGCGCATGATATATGTATTTGCTAGTATATGCAAGATCGTCATATTAATTTTGGACAAGCTGTTTGTGCTTTCTCTTGGGAAAACTGGCAGCGATTCGTGTGATAGAGAGGTATTGACAGGTTTTGAGCAGCATCCGGCAGGCAATGGCAGCGATTGAAAGCCAGCCTGGACTATGGTGGGGATGCAATACACCGGTCTTGACCTAGTGGGGATTCACATTGATGAACAACGGACACAAACCAGCTTTCCAGTTATCACCACCACAATTCGCGCATATCACCGGTTGGGGCAAGGCACTGCCCGCTCATATCATGCCCAATGCCGACATCGAAGCGCGCTTGCAGCTCGAAGCAGGCTGGATCGCGGCGCGCACGGGCATCAAGCAGCGCCGGATCGCCAGCCCGGAGGACAACACGACCCACCTGGCCATTCGTGCAGCGCAGGCCGCGCTCCGCGTTGCGAACGTGCTGCCCAGCGAAGTTGATTTTATCCTGGTGGCCACCTCTACCCCGGAATACATCTTCCCCAGCACGGCGAGCCTGGTGCAAGATGCGCTCGGCGCACGGCAGGCAGGCGCGAGTGACCTGGCGGCAGCGTGTTCGGGGTTTGTCTATGCGCTCGACCTGGCCGCGAACAAGATTCGCGCGGGGGGAGCCAACACCGTGCTGGTCATTGGGGCGGAGAACATGAGCCGTGTACTGGATTGGAACGACCGCAAAACGTGCGTCCTGTTCGGGGATGGTGCGGGCGCAGTGGTGCTGCAAGGCAGCCAGGAACCAGGCGGCGTGCTGAATATGGTACTCGGCTCGGATGGCTCTGGCGCAGAACTACTGACGCTGCCGACTGTGACCAGCGCCGTCACCTATCTGCGGGACGGGGAACACGCCATGCATACCCTGTACATGAACGGGCGCTGCGTGTTTAACTTTGCGACCAGCGCCATGACCCGGAGCATCAACCAGGCGCTGGCGGGTCTCAATCTGACTCCCGCCGACCTGGACCTGATCGTGCCGCACCAGGCCAACCAGCGCATTCTCGACGTCGCCGCGCAAGAACTCGAATTCCCCACAGAAAAAATCTTCAGCAACCTGGACCGCTACGGCAATACGTCGGCAGCGTCGATTCCGATTGCGCTCACCGAAGCCATCGAGGAAGGTCGGTTGCAAGCCAGTGATCTGCTTGGCCTGGTGGGTTTTGGGGGTGGGCTGTCGTGGGGGGCAGCGATCATCGAGTGGAGCGCCGGGCCGCGCCGGACGGGGTATTCCGTGCGCGCCATTCGTCGCCAGGAGCAGTATATCCAGGCCGATGTCCGGCGGGTAGCGCTGCGACATTGGCGACAGTTCCGGGCCAATTCACCACGCGCACGGTGGCGGCGGTTCCGGCGACGTTGGACGGCTCGCCGCCAGACAGCGGTACCGACTTCAACCAACCAGCAGCAGGCTCTGTCATAGTTTCCACCGAAGCGGCGTAAGCTACGCGCAGGCGCAGCAGCCCGCGCCTGTGTTTGGTTTTCGCAGGTGTTCATTGGGAAGCAGGGTGCTACCATGAACAGAAAATAGAGACAAAACCATCAAACCTCTTTATTTTTAATCAATTAATAAACCATTGGTGCGCCATTCTTGCAAACTTGCTATACGTTACGGGCCAGGGGTTTACTTCGAGATAGCGTTAAGCTAGTATCTATTACGCATCGGTAAATTAACCAAAGTGAAGGACAAATGTGCGGCATAGCAGGAACTTACGGAGACACTGAGCAAGAGATAGAGACGCTGCTGGAAAGCATGGCCCACCGTGGCCCGGACGGTCGCGCGGTCATGCACAACCACATTAGCTCATTTGGGCACGTCCGGTTGGCCATTGTCGATGTCGAAGGCGGCCAACAGCCCATCAGCGACCCCTCTGGCCAACAATGGCTGATCTGCAACGGCGAGATTTACAACCACGAACAACTTCGCCAGCAACACACCGATTACCCCTACAAAACCGATTCCGATAGCGAAATTATCCTCCCGCTCTACCAGGAACATGGCGTAGAGGCGGTTCAGCACCTGGATGGCATGTTTGCCTTCGCGCTGCTGGACGAAGACGGGGCGCTGTATATGGCGCGCGATCCGCTGGGCATCAAGCCGCTGTACTATGGCCAGCAAAACGGCACCATGTTTTTCGCGTCCGAGATCAAGGTGCTGCAGGGCAACGTCGAGCAGATCCACGAGTTTCCGCACGGGCACTGGTACCATTCGGATACCGGATTTGTTCCTTATTACAGCGTGGAAAACGTGATCGCCGAGCAGATTGAAAGCCCCAACCCGACCTTTAGCCAAATTCAGGACACGCTGCGGGTAGCGGATCACAAGCGGCTGATGTCGGATGTACCAGTGGGCGTTTTCCTCAGCGGGGGACTGGACAGCAGCATTATTGCCGCGCTGGTCGCGGAAAAGCTGGACTCCTTCCACACCTTCAATGTCGGCATAGCCGATGGCGGCGAAGACCCGATCTATGCGCGGATGGTGTCGGAACATCTGGGCACCCAACACCACGAATACGTGTACACTACTGATGAACTGTTGGATGCGGTGCCGACGGTCATCTATCACCTGGAATCATTTGACCCGCTGCTGATCCGGTCGGCGCTGCCCAATTATTTCCTGGCACGGCTGGCGACCGAATTTGTGACAGTGGTGCTGTGTGGCGAGGGTGCCGATGAATTGATGAGCGGGTATCACTATCTCAAGAAGTATGATACCCCGCAGGCGCTCCAAACCGAACTGACCCGCATTACCGATGGACTGCACAATTGTAACCTGCAGCGCGTGGACCGGATGACGATGGCGCATGGCCTGGAAGGGCGCGTGCCGTTCCTCGATACCGAATTCATTGCCCTGGCGTCGGCGCTGGACCTCGACCAGCGGATTCGCTCCGACAACAGCGACGATATCGAGAAATGGGCGCTGCGCAAAGCCTTCGAGGATATGCTGCCGCACGAGGTCGTCTGGCGCAAAAAGTCCAAATTCTCGGAAGGCGCCGGCTCCGCCCATGTGCTCGAACAGGTCGCCGAACGCGAGATCAGCGATAACGAATTCATGCGCGAAGGACAGCGCTTCCAGGCCGAGGTCGGACGTTCGCTCGCCAGCAAAGAGGAACTGTATTGCTACCGCATCTTCCGGCAGTTCTTCGCGCCAGCAGTCGTCCCCATGGTCAGCCAGTGGCGTGAGTAGTTCGCCAGTATACGCGGGGGACAGCGCGCTCAACTGTCCCCCGTTTTGGTTTGTTCTTAACGCTGGCTCTACCGGAAAATGTCAAACTCACTCTTGTCAAACCCGCCAAAATGGTCTATACTGTTCCTCACAGTCGCGGGCATAGTTCAGCGGTAGAACGTCTCCTTGCCAAGGAGAAGGCCACGAGTTCGAATCTCGTTGCCCGCTCAGATTAAAGGGAAAACGTCACATCAGGTGGCGTTTTTGTTTTGTCACCCACCGTTGAATCCACTGTTTGACAACGATCCGACATCACCGTTCTCCGAGCACTCACTATGGGCGTTCCTTGAGCCAATCAGCGATGGTGGGTGGCAGATTCTTCTGCACCTTGCCACTGACGTACATGCCGATATGGCCTACCGGGAAAGACTTAACTGTGTAATCATCAGTGCCAATGTACTGCCCCAGTGCTCTCGATGATTCGGGTGGCACCAGATGATCCTGCTCGGCATAAACATTCAACACGGGCACCTTGATCTTGCCAAGGTCTACACGCGAACCGTCTAGCTCGAGCGTGCCCTGAATCAGGCTGTTGTTTTGGTACATTTCCTTGATGAACTGCCGCCAGGCCTCGCCCACCTGATCAGGGCTGTCAAAGATCCATTTTTCCATCCGCAGGAAGTTCACTAGTTTTTCTTCGTCCTGCATCACACCGAGAGCATCCAGGTATTTCTGAAATCCAAGTTCAAACGGTTTGAGCATTAGAAAACCAAAATTCATAAAGTCTCCGGGGATATTCCCCAGCGCTTCCACCATCAGATCGGGGTCCAGGTTGGGTTTTCCGGTGGCAGAACACCCTGACCACGCATTCAGGAGTGCGCCACTCTCGATGTGAAAATCAACCGGGGCCACCATCGTAA
>JAADYV010000123.1 GCA_010092855.1 Chloroflexota bacterium
AAACCGCTGGTGTACATCGATCACGAAACCGGGGTGGTCGAGGGCAAAGACCGCATCCGCACCCATAGGAAAGCCGTCGAAGAGCTGTACCGGTCCTTCTTCGAGATGCTGGACACCTCGCGGCCCATCCGGGTAGCGGTGTTGCATGGGTGTAACATGCCGGACGCGCAGCAGCTTGCGACGCGCATCCGGCAGGAATACGACCCTGCCGAATTGCTAATCAACGTCACCGGGCCGGTGCTGGGCATCAATACGGGGCCGGGCGCGCTGGCGCTGTGTGGGTATACCGAAACGTGATCCACCAGAATCGCATAACAGGTTTTGCCGTACCTGACTGAGTTCCACTTCGGTTTCGCCTGGTACGGTGAATCTGCCTGGGTTCCTCCCCAGACAAAACAAAATCAATACCATTACATCCGGTGCGGTATGCTAAAGTGGGGATATTGTGATGTCAGTTTGACCTGACCGATATACAGCCTGTTCGCCTGGCTATTCGCGCCGCGCGGCAGCAGATAAGCGAGTGTGTTGGATGCAATGGCAAGACCTGTTGACGTTCCAGGTGCCGGTGTGGACCAGGCCGGGCCACCCGGTGCTGCGCCACATTCTCCAGCAAGAGAAACGCCGCCGTCCACTACTCTGGCGGGCGGGCGTGCGCGCGCTAGGATTGGCGGTGGGGGCGGCGCTGGTGGGGCTGAGCTGGTGGGCCTACCGCCACGACATCCCGCTGGCCGTATCGAGCGTAACGGATTCGGCAGCATTTCAAATCCTGTACCTCCCGCTGGTGCTGTTCCAACTCTACCTGCTGGTGACCGCGTTTGCGCTGCCGGTCAGCATGTTCGAACACGAACAACGCTTCGGCACCTGGGAAGCAGTCAAGATCACCAGTCATGGCGCGGAGATGACGATCTATGCGCGCTGGGCAGCGACGATGTACCAGATACGCTGGCGGCTAGCGGTCGTCATGTCGGTGCGCGTCTTCTTCGCCGTGCAGTTGATCACCAGCCTGGTACGCTACCAGGGCCGGTATCTTGAGCTGTACAGCGCAGACATAGCACCGGCGGTATCGGGCGCAGAGGTCATGCTGCTGCTGGCAGCCCTCGTGACCGGTATACTATTGCTGCCGCTGGCCTTGATCAGTCTGAACATCGCGCTGGGGCTGCTGTTCCCGGTGCTGCTGCAAAACCGCTATGTCCTGGTCCTGGCGCAGTCGGGGGTGCTGGCGGTAGAATGCCTGCTGTTCATGAGTGCGACCCTGTGGAACCTGAATCTGCAGTGGAGCGCGGCGGGACATTTCGGCGCGTGGGAGGATGCGCTGGTTATCTCGCTGGCGGGGGACCAGGGGCTGCTGCTGCTGGACGGTGAAACGCTGTTCCAGTTTTGGGCGGATGTGCCCAATGGTGTTCTGTTCGGAGTGCTGCTGTTGGCGATTGTGGTGGTGCTAGCAGCGGCGGCGCAGGCCGCGTTGTGGCTGGCGGCATGGTTGGCTGGACGTCCAACCGCGTAAGGTGTGTGGCCGGTCAGTCTGTGCAGACCAGCTGGCAATAATGGGCGTAAAACACGTATACCGGAGTGAGGTGGATATCATGAGCGAACAACACGATCAGCAAGCAGAACAACGCAAACGACAAGAGCAGTTGATGGCGGGACGGGCAGCCCTTTTCAGCCGGTTAGTGGCCCGCTTTGGTCCGGACATCCTGGCGGAAGTCGCGCAGTTCACCCACGACAGCGCGGAGCACGCGCTGCGCACCGCCGACCTCCCCCGCCGCAATTTGCAAGGGGTGTTGGATGCCTTGTGGAATCACATCACGTGGGAGTTGGATTACGAGATCGTGGAACAGACCGAGCAGCGGCTGGAACTGCGCGTGACGCGCTGTGTACATGCCGACTTTTTCCGCGCGCGAGATGCGGGTGAGATTGGGCACGCTTTCTACTGTGCGTATGACGGTGGATTCTGCCAGGGGTTGAACCCCGCGATCCGGTTCACGCGAACCCAGACGTTGATGGATGGGGATGAGTGCTGCGATCATACGTATGAGTTGGACGCTTAGCCGTTTTTTCAGGCGCGAGTCCGGCCCTCACCCTTAGCAGGCTGTGCCTGCTGACCCTCGCGCCGCGAGGGTCTCGACCGGAGGTCGGAAGGGTGAGGGCCTTCGGCGCACGTTTTTTCGCACACCAGCCTGCACACCTCATCTCATTTCCGGTTTGCGCGCCACCGCCCGGATCAACGCCGGAGCCCATACGAGCGACCCATCCGGCTCGCTTAACTTCCCTAACGCCGCGCGTACTCGTGCATAACACGTCGCCTGTACGTCCGGCGGCATGGCATCGACTTCCACGCGCCGGTAGGTCCACGCCAGCTTGTACTGCAGATATACCTCCGGCGACGCCAGCCGCACCCGCACGGGTTGTGACTCGACGGCGTATTCGACCACGAAGCCAAAGTCGGTCAGCCAATCGCAGTAATCGTCCGTATCTTGCAGCTGGTCCCACCCGGCCCCCACCTCGAGTCTTTCCCGCAGCACTTCAATTGCCGCTCCCGGCTCGTCCACCCGCAAGTCGCGGATTGGCTGGCCAACCGCTTTATCCACCGGCTGCGCGGCTCCCCATTCCTGGATCACCAGGCGTCCCCCTGGAGCCAGCACCCGCCGGATCGCGGGCAGCATGATCGCTGGATCGGTCGCATTGAGGCCAAACGACGCCATCGCCAGCGTGACCGCATTTGCAGCCAGAGGCAGCCGGTGATTGTCGGCTTGTATGTACCATGCGTTGTCCGCTGTTGGCACCGCGCGTGCTGCGTGCAGTATCCCCGTCGAAACGTCGATGCCGGTCACGTGCCGCACATACGGAGCCAGCGCCCGCGCCAACACTCCGGTTCCCGTACCAAGATCGAGCGCCACGTCCG
The DNA here is from genome assembly GCA_010092855.1 of Chloroflexota bacterium. GTDB lineage: Bacteria > Chloroflexota > Anaerolineae > Aggregatilineales > Aggregatilineaceae > TC-15. The sequence continues at coordinate 2,903 of JAADYV010000123.1, forward strand.
ATTTGCGCGGCGCGGCAAACGCGACCAGGTCCGCGACCAGCGGCGCAAACACCGGCACGATATCCTGTTCGTAACGCTCCGCCGCCGTATCGAACAGGTGCTGAATGAGGTCAGGATCAGGGCTGTGGCGCATGTGGTCGAGACTCCTTGCCAGTGCGAACGGTCCGGCCACCTTACAGCGATCCGTGCCGGAGGTCAAGCCGCTATGCAATCTGCCAAATTCGAGTATCATTGGTGTTGTGGCAGCAGACACGCAACGGGCGCGCCGCACACCACCAGAAAACGGGAGGCACTATGGACATCCCCAGCCGTTTGGACGACATCACCCGCGAGCATGGACCTGACCCGGTCACAGCGCTGCGCAAGCTGCTCGTGTGCCAGGGGGGATTCACATCTGACGCCGCCAACGCGATCCTGGAACGCGCTGCGGATGACATCCTGGCGCTGCTGCGCACAGCGGGATTGCTGGTGCTGACGGCAGATGCTACGCCCCGTCGCTACGACCTGGCTCCTGGCGTGCGCGAGTCTGTCAACCCAGACCTGGACGCGCACCCAGCCCATTTCGCTTATTTTGAGGCGATGGCGCGCGCGGGTTGCGCCAGCGGTGACTACAACCAGCTCGAAGCGAACATCCTTAACCTGGAAGTCGCTTTCGAATGGGCGCTGGAATCCGGGAACCCGGAAAGCGCCTACTGGCTGTACAACGGCTGCAGTGAGTTCCTGCTGCGCCGTGCGGATCATGCCCGCAACCTGGACTGGCTGCGCCGTGTAGGGGAGGCGCTGGTTGACCAGGCGGACGATTACCTGTGGGGCGCAGTGCAAAACAGCCTGGGCGTCGCCTACCAGAATATGCCCGAAGGCAGCCACCACGCTAACCTTGGCCGCGCTATCACCGCTTACCAGGAGACGCTCAAGTTCCACACCCCCGACTCCGAGCCAACCGCCTACGCCGTCACCCAACACAACCTGGGTACTGCCTACGCAGACCTGGCCCGCTATGAAGATCGCGCCGCCAATCTGCGCCGCGCTATTGACGCTTACCACGCCGCGCTGCAGTTCCGCACGCCGGGTACCGGACCGCTCCCTTATGCTGCGACCCAGACTAGCCTCGGTACCGCCCACCGCGAACTGGCGATGGTCGAAGACCGCGCCACCAACCTGCACCGCGCGCTGGCTGCCTATGGACAGGCACTCGCCCACTACACCCCGGAAACCGCGCCGCTGGACTACGCTGCTGCCCAGAACAACCTCGGCAATGTTTACCGTGACCTGGCTGGAGTCGAGGCCGACCAGGCCGCCGATCACCTTGAGCGCGCCATCGACGCCTACCGCGCCGCCCTTACGTTCCGCACTCCGGAGGCGACCCCGCTGGCCTACGCCGCGACCCAGAATAACCTCGGCACCGCCTATGCTGCGTTGGCCAAACAAGGGAACGAAGTGGCGTACTTGCGGCAAGCGGTGGAAGCCTATGAGCAGTCGCTGCGCTTCTATACACCGAAAACGGCGCCGCTGGACTACGCCGCCACCCAAAACAACCTGGGGACCGTGTTTCAGGCAGTGGCCAAGCTGGGTGACCGTGCCGCCAACCTCCAGCGCGCCGTCGCCGCCTACCAGCAAGCCCTGAACCACTACACGCCCACCTCCGCCCCGCTGGACTACGCCAAAACACAGGCTAACCTGGGGCTGGCCTATGAGGACGCGGGCGATGCCGCCACCGCGATCTCCTGCTGGCGCGAAGCCGAACGCTCCTTCCGCGAGACTGGCGCAGCGGAACAGGCTGCGATGGTCGCGGGATGGATATCCGCCGCCGGAGGGTAACGTCGGGCCCGATTCTTGCGCCCCACAGCATGGCCAGGGCAATACACCACACCTTGCGTTGACCAAATCTGTGCAGAACCGTATAATCGCGAGGTCGAGAAGGCATTACGCGCAGGATGCGCACGTTAGGCGCAGGACGCGCCGTGGAGAGAGATGTGAATGCGGCTGATACTGGTACGGCACGGCAAGGCGGAATATCGTCAGGGACCGGAAGGCGACAACCTGTACCTGAGCGACCTGGGCAAACAGCAGATCGAACGGCTGGGCCAGTGGCTCCAGGAGAACGAACCGGGCATCGACGCCCTGATTTGCAGCCCCTTACGACGTGCCAGAGAAACTACATCCATTCTCAGCCGCTATGTCAGCGCCCCGATCAAGATCGACGACGACCTGCGCGAAACTGACCACGACCTGCTAATGGAACTGCCGCGCCTGGTGCATCCCGCCGACACCGGCCCGCACTACTACGTGCTGCCCCATGATAACTACTACCAGCGCTTTGCCGAACAGACGCGGCGTGTGCTTAACCGGCTGGTCGAGAACCCTTCCTCAGTGCGTACCAGTGTCGTGATCTGTCACGGCGGCACGGCTAGCACCATGTTACGCCTGCTGCTGCGCTGCCACCATATGTACGTCTGGATGCACCACGCCGCCATGCACTACCTGACCTGGCAGGACGGTTTGTGGGACCTGCGCGGCGTGAACTACGCCCCGCACCTGCCGCCCGAATTGCTGACGACGTAATGCTCTGCCAACACAGCGTCCTGGCGGGGTGAACTACTCCCGTTTGCGCGCGATGACGTCGAAAACGTGCCAGTGCCGGGGGCCATGCAGTGGGGTCTGCTGCTCTTCCTCGATCTCGTCGAAGGTTTCGATCTCGTACCGGTCAAACAGGGCC
>JAADYV010000124.1 GCA_010092855.1 Chloroflexota bacterium
ATACGACTGGGCGCTGGTCTGCTTTTCCTTGAAGCTCAGCTTGTTGGGGTCTTTGGGCGCGTGGCCAAGCTGCGGGTCCTGGAACAGCGGCACACCGTTGATCGTGTCGTCGGCGCTGCGGGCCAGTTCCAGGCAGGTGATAAAGTAGGCGACCGGCTTGGTGCTGAGCGCGGCCTGGTGCTCCAACACGAACTGCAGCGTGCCGCGATGCCAGCCCAGGATCATCGGCCCACCCACCAGCACGGCGTCGTAGCTGTCCAGGCTGGTGACTTCGGCCAGCGGGCGCACATCGACCTCGTGCCCGGTGAAGGTGTCGGCGATGGTTTCGGCCACGTCGCCGGTGGAGCCGGACGTGGTGCCATAAACGATCAGGATTTTCGACATGGTGATTTATCCCCTCTGTGTGATAAGTCAATGTAGTGTAGGTCAACGTAACAGAATACGTATGCCAGTACGTGCCCCGCATTGGCCGGTTGCGGGCGATTTCGGAAATAAGCGCTGCTACTGGCCCCCAACCGTCCGCTGGCTGGCGACGGTCAGCGCACGCAGTTGGGACCAGTGTGCGGTGTCCGGGTCCAGGTCGGCGGGCAAACAGCGCCAGCGCCAGTTGCCGCCAGGGACGCCGGGCCGGTTCATGCGTGTGCTGGGTCCGCTGCCGAGAATATCCTGCAACGGCGCGATAAACGTATGCGCCCGCGACGTCATGCCCAACCAGATCAACTGCCAGTTGATGCGCGCGTGGCGCTGGACGTGCCACTTGACCAGGTAGCGCTTGAGGTCGGCCTGGACTGCGGCACCGGCTTCCGAGGTCCACCAGCCCCAGACGGTATTGTTGTCGTGCGTGCCGGTATACACGATCAGGTTGCGTTCGTGGCGGTGGGGCAGGAAGCGGTTGGTTTCTTCCTCGCTGCCGCCAAACGCAAACTGCATGATCGCCATTCCCGGCAGCTTGTAGTCCTGGCGTAGTTGGATCGCGTTGCCCAGGTCGTCGCCCAGGTCCTCGGCCACGATGGGCAGTTCGTCCGCGTCGTAGCCGTCATCCACCAGCGTGTCGCGCAGCGCATCCAGGAAATGCGCGCCCGGCCCATTGACCCAGCGCCCGCCCTGCGCGGTTTCGTACTGCGCGGGAATCTTGTAGTAGCGGTCAAACGCGCGGAAATGGTCGATGCGGATCAGGTCGAGCTGGGTCAGCGCGGCCCGAATCCGCCGGAACCACCAGTCATACCCGGTGCGGCGGTGTTCGTCCCAGTCATACAGCGCGTTGCCCCAGCGCTGGCCGGTGGCGCTGAAATAGTCCGGCGGGACTCCGGCTACGAATGTCGGGCTGCCGTCCTGGTTCAGCTCGAACAATTCCGGCGCGGTCCAGACTTCGGCGCTGTCCAACGCTACGTAGATCGGGATGTCGCCAAACACCCGGATGCCGCGCGCGTTGGCGTATGCTTTGAGCGCCTGCCACTGCACGTCGAACAGCCATTGCCGGAAGCGGTGCTCCTGCAAACGGGTGGCGTGCATAACGCGCGCGGCACCCAGCGCCTGTTTTTCGCGCAGCGCTTCGGCATCGCGCCACGCGGTCCAGGGTCTCCCGCCGTAGAATTCTTTGAGCGCCATGAACAGCGCGAAGTCGTCCAGCCACCAGCGGTCGGGATGCGCGCACCAGGCCGCGAACGCCGCCTGCTGGCTGGCCGGGCCATCGATCACGAAGCGGTCATAGGCCAGCGACAGCAGTTCGTCGTGATAGGCGATCACGGTCGGGTAGTCTACCTTACGCTGGGAGAAGAAGGGCCGGTGCGCCAGGTCCTCCTCCGACAGCCAGCCGTACTCGACCAACCGGTCCAGGCTGATCAGGTTGGCGTTGCCCGCAAAAGCCGAAAAACACTGGTACGGGGATTCGCCAAAACCGGTCGGTCCCAGCGGCAGCACCTGCCAGATTGACTGGCCAGCTTCCGCGAGACGGTCCACAAATCGATAGGCCTCCGTGCCCAGGTCGCCAATGCCATACGGACCGGGCAGCGAGGTCGGGTGCAGCAGCACCCCGCTCGAACGGGGAAATAAGGGTGTCAACAGGTCCTCCTGAAAAACAATGCCGTGCATGTCCAAAAGATGTTTGAGGGTAACACTATCCACATTCAACAAATAACCAATTGTGTGCCATAAATTGATACAAGGGATAGATTGGTAGGGGTAGAGGCGAACCAACGGACAGCACCCCAACAAGAACTGCGCGCCGCGTCACGTAGGGTGTATTGCGATATGCCCCTACCACCACCGGCCAATTTGCGCCCCGATGTACTAGGTTTTTGTCCAATGATATCGCTCATTTCCCTAAATCAATCTTTTTGTCCACCATAATACCGGTCTTCGGCCCATCGTGCAGGGTTGGTAGCAACATAATGCCGGATGGTGTACAGCGATTGTTCGTTGCGGATGATGTGTTCGTAGTAGTTGCGCTGCCAGAACGGAGCCCCCGGCGATTCGCGCATGATGTTGACCCGTTTCGTCACGGCGGCTTTGAAGCCTCTCACCATCGCGCCCACCGTTTGTGACGGAGACTGCAATCTGGTTTGGTCCGTCGTCTGTAGGGGCGTATTGCAATACGCCCCTACCGGGCCATCGTCGTTGATAACCAGGATGCCATGTATATGGTTGGGCATGATGACAAAATAGTCGAGGTCCACCTGAGGGCGAATGTCTGGGGTGTGCAACCATTCTCGTTCGACCACTGAGCCGAATTCGGACAATTCCACCACGCCGTTGACCACCTCACCCAACAAGCATTCATGCTCAAATACACAAATCGTCACGAAATACGCCCCCTCGTGCGCATAATCGTAGCCTTTGAGCCGGATCGAGCGCCGGTGATGCCGGTCCGGATCATACCGGTTCCCCGTGTCGAACATCCCAGGAATATACCCCCAACCACCGGCGCTAGGCCAGATGCTGGTAAAATTCGCGCGGCTGGAGTTCGGCGAAATCGTCACGTTCGACCAGGTGCTGCGGATAGCGGTGCACAGGTGGCAGCGGGAGAGGTAGCCGTCCGGGTCTTCCTCAAAACCGTATTCCGCCTGCGCAAAGCGGAACAGCCCGCCCAGGTCCTCCTGGATCAAATAGGCCAGCACCGGGTGGTCGTCCAGTTCGATGCCGTGCGCCAGCAGGTCGTCGAGTTCCAGCCAGTTGCCCAGCGAAATCCCGCCGCAGAAACCGGGCATGAAGTTGCCGTAGTTGTCGAAATGGTTGTGCCAGTCGCGCAGGAACGGCGGCTGGCAGCCCTGGCGGAAGAAACGCTGCGCCGGGTAGGTGGGATACAGCCCCTTCATCTGTGTGGTGGCGCGGCCCATGAAAAACATCTCGACCTGGCTGGTGAACACGCGCTGGTGGGTGCGGCGCGCGTATTCCTCAATCGTGATCGTGTCCGTAATGCCCAGCGCCATGAACTGCCGCAAAAACTCGGCCTGGTAGACCATCACGTTGCGCGAATTGAACACACCCTGGCTGATGCGAATGCAGCGCAGCGTGCGCTCGAAGGGCACGTATTCCGCGTAGAAGGGGTTGACCGAGATCATGATGCCGTGCAGCCCGGCGACGCGCAGCCGTTCCAGCTTGTCGCGCGTAGAAGCGTCGTCCACACACCACACGCTGTTGGTTTCGACAAACATGGACGGGATGCCGTACTCCGCCGCGATCTCGCCGGCGCGCAGCAGCAGGTCAAAGTTGATGAACGGCTCGCCGCCGGTGAAGTGCAGCCCGTGACTCAGGCTCACCGACTCCGGTCCCCAGGGCGCGGGTTGGATGCAGCCGCCCAGCAGCGCCAGGCCGCGTTCGAGCGTTTCCTCGCTGATGAAGTCCGCCTTCCAATCTGGGGAGCAGGCGTAGATGCAGTGGCGGCAGCGGATCGAGCACTTGTAGGTGAGCACCAATCCGCCGGAGATGGGCATGGGAATGTGGGCGCGCGTCATGGTGGGACCTCCTCAAGAAGTTCTGCGGTTGTGTTGTTTTATTAATCCTGTGTCCAGGCCGGACAGTGCCCCTATACTACCATATCTGGCAGTCTTACGCGGTGTGCTCCCGCTTGTGATCCCCGTGCGGTTGCTACCAGCCAGTTCTGCGGCGCGCCCGCGTAAAACGTAGTGGTGGGACTATGTAATAAATCGTTCCGCCTGTTTCAATAACCGCAGTATACTAAGTGCCATCGTTCATTTTTGAGGAGATAAGGTCACGATGAAACGTATAGTTTGTTTTGGGGACCCTGTTGGTCCTGGTGTTGGGACTGGTGGGGCCGCTGCAGGCCGCGCCGCTGCGTCAGGGCGACTGCCAGCCGCTCGCCTTTGGCGAAACGGTGACCGGCACGATCAGCGCCGATGCACCGGAAGTGTGCTACACCATTTCCCCCGCCATCGAGCAGCGGTTCTACATCGAGATGCGCGCCACAGATGGCGATCTCGACCCCGCGCTGCAACTGCTGGGGATGGCCAACATGCTGATGGCATCCAACGACAACGCCAGCGACGACACCACCGATGCCCTCATCGAAAACTACATGCAGACCATGCCGGGCGACCTGACCATTGTCGCCACCAGTGCCAACGACACCACCGGCAGTTTTGAGCTGCGCGCCAGCCTGTACGCCGAGACGATTGTACCGGCCACCGCTCCCGCCGAGGTCGCCGCACTGGGGCAGCCCGTCAGCGGGGCAGTCACTGCTGACGCGCCGCGCGTGTTTTTCGAATACACCCTCGATACGTCGGGCGTGCTGATGCTCTCCGCCGAGGCGTCCGCCGAGTGGACTCCACACCTGGCGCTGCACCGCGTCTCCGGCGAATTTAGCGTCGAGATTGCCGCGATGGATGCTGCCCGGCCCGGTGGCAAGGCCGCGCTGGGCCCGGTCTTTGTCCAGCCCGGTATTATCCGCGTGGAAGTGGCTGCCGCCGACGGCAGCGATCCCGGTGAGTTTTCGCTGCTGGTGGCCGAGCCGGACCCGCTCATGGACGGCAGCGCCATCACCTACGGTGACTTTGTGGCCGGGGAACTGGGCGGCGCGCCGGATACGCAGCATTTCACGTTTGATGGGATGGCGGGCGATGCGATCACGCTGCGCATGACGCCCCTGCTCGATTTTGGGGCCCAGATGCGCGCCAACGTCGAGGTCCGGTTGGGCGAGGGGGAACCCCTGGTCACCAGCCAGAACGCCTACCACCCGGAGATCGCGCTGCTGCTGCTGCCGGAAGACGGCCAGTACACGGTGACGGTCAATTCCTTCTCGTCGGCTGGTCCCTATTCGCTGTTCCTGGACCAGTTGGCGGCGGGCGTGGAACCATATGACGTACCCGTCAACGAGATCGCGCTCAACGACATCGTGACCGGCGAGATCGGGCTGCTGGAATATGCCCAGGCGTACCGCTTCGAGATCGAAGCCGG
>JAADYV010000617.1 GCA_010092855.1 Chloroflexota bacterium
GGACGTTTTCCAGTCTCGGACCGATGTTGACCCTTCCTGAACGAGATTGGATAAAGTCGAGTTGAGTAGACTTTTTGTTTTGTGTCGCCTGTGCGCTTTCAGTAGCGAAGCGGCTTGAGCCACAGACGGCGTCGCGGCGATCACCGGTTGCTGGGGGGACAATTAGATGACCGAACGCGGGCAGGCCCACCCCTGGCCCGCGTCATTTTTCCGGCGGATTGTCGGTGATCACCAGCGGCGTGCGGATCAACGTGTCGAGCACGGTCGCCAGGTTCTGGTGGTGGACGGCGCTCTGGTCCGCATCGACTTGGGGAGCCACCCTTTTGATCAGGACCTGGGCCAGTTCTGCCTTTTTGTCACGAATCGCCGTCTGCGTCTGGTCGGATGTAGACTCGCTTTCGTGGGGGGCAGTCGTGGCCTGGCTCAACGCACGGTACTGGGCGACCACGCTGGCATTGTCTACCTTCCATTTCGCCACTTGTTGCAGCAGCCAGCGCACGGTTTCGGTGGCACCGTTGAGCTGCACCCGGATCAGGTTCGGCCCGGCCATCTCGATGTTGGCGATGGAGATTTCGCTTTCCTCGCGTTGCGCCAGTGCGTCGATGGTTTTTTGCGCCGTCGCAATCGCGCGCAAGTAGGGGATTACGGTGTCGGTCAGGTAGGTTGGGGTCAGCTTGGGTGGCGATTCGCTTTCGGTGTCTTTCAACATGATAAAGTTGGTGACATGGAACGAGACAAACAGGATCAGGTGTCCCAGCCGAACCTGGTCGCCGGTGCGGAGTGGGTGCGGGACGCCGGGCAGCAGGCGGTTTTCGTTGAGCCAGGTCCCGTTGGCGCTGGTCAGGTCCTGGATCGTTTTGTCGGTGACGTTGATCAGGGCGTGCCGCCGCGAGACGCCCAACCCATGCGCGTTGTAGGGTGTGAAGTCGATGGTGGGGAAGGGTTCGTTGGGCACCTTGCGCCCCAGCACGATGTTGGCTTCGTTCTCGACCACAATGGGCTGCGGATAGCCTGCCACAAAAAAGATCACGCGGTTGGGCAGTGTTTTGACCCGGTCAATCTTCGGTGGGGCGGGCGACGGTTTGGGCGCAGAGGGCGTGATGGGGACTGTGATCACCAGCGAACTGCCACATTGCGCGCACGTTTCGGCTCCGGCAGAATTTGCGAACTGGCAGGTGGGACACACCAATTGTTTGTTTTTGTCATTGTTGTCTGCGGTCATCGCCTACCTCATTTTTACATTTCTGAATTATCGCCTAATTTCACACCGGAAACCTACCATTAACCACCATAAGTATAGTATAGTAGATTCACTGAATAACGGGAATATGTGGGGTATCTTTTTTATGAAACGGATACAGATTACCCTGTTGCTGTTTGTACTAGGGGTTGGAATCCTGATTCCATCGGTGTGGACGGTGCGTGATGCGTCCAGTGATAACCCGCCAACTTGCCCGGATCTCGTACTCCAGGCTTTGACGCTTACTGACGACTTGTGCGATGCTTCCGGGCGGAATGAACTGTGCTACGGCCATATCCTGCTCCAGGCCGAACCGCAGCCTGACGTGCAGGACTTTGCGTTTGAGGCTGAGGGCGACCGTGTTGGGGTCGACGAGCTGCAAACGCTGCGCCTGGGCGCGATGAATGTCGATAGCGCCGAATGGGGCGTGGCGATGTTGTGGGTCCAGGCCGATTTACCCGCCACTGACCCGGACAAAAATATCACTGTGGTGTTGTTTGGCGATGTCGAGCTGGCCAATGCCGTGACCGACCTGCCGCTGCTGGAAATCACGCTCGATGCCACAGCCAATGTCAACATCCGCAGCGGGCCCTCATTAACCGCGCCGGTGATCACCAGCTTGCCAGATGGTACGGCGTTGGTGGCCAGCGGGCGGCTGGCCGACGGGTCGTGGGTGCGCCTCGAACTGCCCGATGAAGGCGGCACTGGCTGGGTAAACGCCAGCCTGGTCAGCAGCGACGGCGACCTGGACATCCTGGCTGTTGTTGACGATGATGCCCCGTACTATGGCCCCATGCAGGCCTTCTACTTTGAGAGCGGTTTGAACGATGCCCAGTGTCCGGAAGCGCCCCACAGCGGGTTGTTGATCCAGACGCCGGAAGGTGCGGCGGAAGTCACGTTTTTGATCAACGAGGTCGACATCCAGCTTGGGTCGACGGTGTTCTTCCAGGCGCAGCCCGGACAGGACATGTTCGTGCGCGTGGTCGAAGGCCAGGCAACGGTGCGGGTGAACGGCCAGATGGTCACCGCTATCGCCGGGACGCAGGTCCGGGTGCCGATTAGCGACGACCTGGTGCCGGCAGGTGTGCCCGGTCCGTTGGAGCCGTATGACATGAGCGATGTCCAGGCGCTGCCGGTGGTGCTCCTGGAACGCGAGGTCGAGATTCATCCGCCACTGACAGCTGCGGAAATTGCAGCGTTTCTGGCCGGGTCTGAAACCGAGACTCCAGAGGAACCCCTGGTGGTTGAGGTTCCCGTGGTCGAAGACGTCCCGGCTCCCGACATTCCCGATGACGACATGGGCGATGATATTCAGCCCGATGACGATGACAACGACGTTGAGCCCGATGACGACGATGAACCGGTTGAAAACGACACGGATGACGACGGCGTGCCCGACGAAGAAGACGATTGCCCGCTGGTGCCTGATCCCGACCAGGAAGATGGTGATGGCGACGGTGTAGGTGATGCCTGCGATAACTGCCCCGTAAACTACAACACCAACCAGCAGGACCGTGACGGCGACGGGACGGGCGATGCCTGCGACGGGTGCCCGGATGATGGGACAACCGATGGCGGTGGCGACGATGACGGCGACGGGGTCGGCAACGA
>JAADYV010000618.1 GCA_010092855.1 Chloroflexota bacterium
AGATGTGTATAAGAGACAGCGACGAACCGGCCCGCCGCCCGATCACGATCTGGCGCGCGGTAGGCTTTGTGGGTGCCATGATCGCGGCTTTTTGGCTGCTGACCTTTTTCACCGCCAACCTGCTGGTGCTGGTTATATTTACGCCGCTGGTTGCGCTGGTGATCTACCAGGTCTGGTATCTGGCTGTGGAGCGCACTGCACAATAGAATCAACCTACCATCAACCATCAACCGGGAAGAAAGCAACCGATGGAATCCACACACAGCATTTTCTTCGAAGAATGGCGGGCCTGTTTGCGCGCGCACTATATGCACGTCGTGCGCAGCGGTGACACCATCGCCGAGCCAACGCTGCGCCAGGTGCTGGTGCAGGCCGGGCTGCGCGAGTCGGAACTTGACGCGATCCGTGACGAGGTGCTCGCGGAGGGGGCTGCGATGGACGAAGCAGCCTTCGACGACGACCAGGCCCAGTTGTTCTGACCCATACGGCCTGCTGTCGCCCCTCTGCCCCACAATTCGGTCTTCCCGACACCCCGTCGCCGTGCTATAATGCCCCGCACGATGGACGATATCATCTGGATGCGGCTGGCGCTCGAAGAGGCGCGGCTGGCCCTGGATCACGATGACGTGCCGATTGGTGCCGTCGTGGTGCGTGAGGGCGAGGTCATCGCGCGGGCACACAACCGCCGCGAAATCGACGGCGATCCCACTGCCCACGCGGAACTGCTCGCCATCCGGCAGGCCGCAACGGTGATCGGCCATTGGCGGCTCGAAGGCGTTACGCTATACTGTACGCTTGAGCCGTGCGCGATGTGTGCGGGCGGGATGGTGCTGGCCCGGCTGCCCCGCCTGGTGTACGCCACGTCTGATCCCAAGGCGGGCGCGGGCGGCAGCATCATGAACCTGCTGAACCACCCGGTGCTCAACCACCGCGTCGCGGTGACGCACGGGGTGCTGGCCGAGGAAGCCGCCGCGTTGATCGTGAGCTTTTTCGCCAAACTGCGCGCCGAGGGCCAGAAATAAGGCTTGCACAACAAGTTCATATTCGGAGGGGTGCCAGAGTGGTTGATTGGGGCGGTCTCGAAAACCGTTGTAGCGTCCTGCGCTACCGTGGGTTCGAATCCCACCCCCTCCGCCTGAAGTTTTCCTAACTATTCACAAGGGCCGCGCGGCCCTCATTTTTTGCAGTCCTTGCCCTGCACCGTGATTCCCATGACTCGCCCATCCACCCTGCACCTGCGATTTCCCCTGGGCCAGACGCTTGCGCTGGCGCTGGCGCTGGTGGTCGTGATCGCGGGGATGGCCGAGGGAGCCGCCCGCCTGCTGCTGGACGGCAGTGACCGCCCCACTGCCATCGGCAGCGAAAACCCCACCCTGGATGTCAAAATCGGGATGCTGGATCGCCTGGACGCAGAGGGCGGCGTAGACTGCATTTTCCTGGGCAGTTCGGTGGTGCTCAACGGACTTGACCCGGCGGCGTTCGCGGTAGCGTTCCGCACGCAGACCGGAACGGACATCACCTGCTACAACTTCGGCGTCCCGGCGCTGACGGCCCAATCCGCCGGGTTGCTGGCCGAACTGCTGGTCGAGCGCTATGAGCCGCGCCTGCTGGTGTATGGCTTTACGCTGCGCGCAGTGGGCGAACGCTCAGCACAGGCCGCCGAGGTCTACGACAGCATCGCGGACACGCCCTGGGTCGCCTATCAGCGGGGCGAGGCCAACGCGCAGGGCTGGCTGGTCGAGCATTCGACCCTGCTGCGTCACTACCTGGCCTACCGCAACTGGCCGCACGACGACTACACCACCTGGCGCGCACAGTTCACGGACGCCCCACCGGACGGGTATGAGCCATTTCTGGTCACGCGCCCGTTTGATCCCGCCACCATTGAAACACCCAGCTATTTCCGTGCATATGCGCTCTCCCCGGCGGAACTCGACGGCCTGGAGACAATCCTGGCGTTGTCCGACGGGACGCAGGTGCTGCTGGTCGAGATGCCGCTGCCCCTGTTTGTGTTGGAGATGTTCGACGGCGGCGCAGCGGGGTATGATGCCCTGCTCTCAGGGGAGATTGGCGACCTGGCTGCCGCGTATGACGTGCCGCTGTGGACTACCAGTGCGCTGGACCTGATCCCTGCTGTGGGGTGGGCCGAGGACGCGCACCACGTCAACCACCGGGGCGCGCAGCTTCTCAGCCGGTGGCTGGCGGAGCAGGTCGCACAGGCGATCACCACCGGGGAACTGGCGTTATGAGCATCGTCTCACTGGCGTTTGCGGGTTATGTACTGCTGGTGCTGGCCGCCTATTATGCGCTACCGCGCCGCCCGCAGAACTGGCTGCTGCTGGCCGCCTCCTACGGATTCTATGCCTTGTGGGACGGGTGGCTGCTGGGTGTGCTGCTGGCGCTGACGGCGTTCAACTACCTGCTGGCGCAGCGGCTGGCTCCCGCCCCTACCCCACCGGAAATCAAAGGCCGCCAGCGCGGCAACCGCCGCCTGTTGTGGGCCGGAATCGGCGTGAACCTGGCGGCGCTGGGCTGCTTCAAATACGCGGATTTCTTCGCGCCAGAGATGAACGACCTGCTGGACAGCCTGGGCATCACCAGCAGCAGCGTCGAGATTGTGCTGCCGGTGGGCATGTCGTTTTACGTGGTGGCCGTGATCGCGTACCTGGTTGATGTTTTCCGGGGCCAGATGCCGCCCAGCCGCGACCCGGTGGATTTTGCGCTGTTTATGGCCTACTTCCCCAAGCTGGTCGCCGGTCCGGTCGAACGCGCGCGGACCTTTCTGCCCCAACTGGCTGCGCAGCGCACGGTGGACAATGCCGCGCTGGAACGCAGTCTGGCGCTGATTGCCTTCGGTGTCACGCGCAAGCTCGTGATTGCCGACCCGCTGAACAGCATGATCCCGGCGGCGCTGTTCGACGATCCGGGCAGGTATGGTGCGCTGGAATTGTGGGGTTACCTGTTGGCGTATGCGTTCGCGCTCTACAACGACTTCGCCGGATATACTAGCGTGGTGCGCGGCGTCAGCGGCCTGTTCGGGATCGAGCTGTCGCGCAACTTCCGGCTGCCGTACCTGGCGCGCAGTTTCTCCGAATTCTGGAACCGGTGGCACATCACGCTCTCGCACTGGCTGCGCGACTACGTGTTTTACCCCACCAGCCGCGCGCTGCTGCGCCGCAATCCCCGCCGCGACAACGTCCCCAACCTGGTGCTGCCGCCCATGCTGACCATGCTGGCCAGCGGGCTGTGGCACGGTCCGGGCTGGCAGATGTTAGCCTGGGGTGGACTGCACGGCGTCTACCTGGTGGGCGAGCAGATGTTGGCGCTGCGCCGCCCGGTAGTGCCGCCCGGCCAACAACCGCTTTGGCGTCAGGCAGCGGCAACCGGCGTGGTGTTCGTGCTAGTGCTGCTGGCGTGGGTGCCGTTTCGCTGCGAGCTGCCCCAGGCGGTGAACTACTGGCGCGGGCTGGCTGACTTCTCCAGCTTGCAGCGTCCGACCTTCCGGCTGGCGATTGTGCTAATCCCGGCATTGGCGCTAGACTGGATGCAGCGCCGGGAGGAACTAGCCGTGCTGGGCTGGCCGCGCCTGGTCCAGGCGACGCTGCTGGCGCTAGAAACGCTGGCGATTTTCCTGGTGTTGCAGGCCGACACCGGCGCACCGTTCGTTTATGGAGGTTTTTAGGGCTGGGACACACCAACGCGAATCCCCCGGCCAAAACCCCCAAATAGGAGTATATTCATGGATCGCACTGAAGTTCACGACAAGCTGCGCACGTTTGTGCTCAACGACATGATCCGGATGCCGGACTATGACCTCAAGGACGACGAACCGCTGATCACGGGCGGGTTGGTGGATTCATTCTCGCTGGCGCTGTTCGGCGTGTTTGTCGAAGAAACGTTCAATATCTACATCCCCGACCCGGACCTGACGGTCGAAAACCTGGACACCCTTAACCAGATGATCGACCGTGTGCTGCAGGACATGGCCTGACGGTCCACGGACTGGCGCGCTTCCCAACCCGGCGGGGCACGGTATAATCGGTGTTCCGTCGATTTTCCGCCGTCACCTGCTGCACGAGTGAACCAGGAGGGCGAATATGTTATCTGGCCGAGTGGAGTCGAATCCAAACATGCCGCAAAAACGCTGGCGTGCCGCTGCGCTGAGCACTATGTTGATTGCTGCGGTGCTGTTGGCCGCGTGTGGCAGCGATACTGGCGATAACGCAGTTGCACCGACCGGCGAACCGACGAACAGCGTGGCTGTTTCGCCCAGCGTCGCAGCGGGAGAGAACAGCGGTACAGCCACTATCGCCCCGGCGGATACAACCGATAACACGTTGACTGATGACAGCACCCTGCCCTCCACGCGCAGCACCAACCCCAGCAGCGCCGATGCCCAGCAGCCACCGCCCCCCGCCGCCAGCACAGAAGTCGTTGTGTGGTGGCCAGTGGATCTGTATCCTGATGCTGGCAGCACGGCGGAAGTTCTCCTGCTCGATCAATTCGACGGCTTCCGGGAAACCTCCAGCTATGGCCTGGAAGTGCGACAGAAACGTGCCAGTGGTCTGGGTGTCATCCTGCCGACGCTGCGCACCGCCGAACCGGTCGCACCCGGCGCAATGCCCGACCTGACCCTCATGCGTCGCTCGGACATGATGACGGCTGCCACTGAGGAGTTGATTATCCCGCTGGACGAGTGGGTGCCGGGCGATATGCTGGACGACCTGATCCCTGGCGTGCGTGAGTTGGGCGAAATCGACGGACAACTGTACGGTATCCCTTACGCGCTCACGATCTACCACACAGTCTACCGCGCCTCCGCGTTCGAGGAGCCACTGCTCACCTTCGACGATGTGCTCGAACAGGAACCGGCCTATTTGTTCCCGGCCACACCGTCTTCCGGGGCGCAGGTAAACTGGACCGTGCTGCTGCAATACTTGGCGGCAGGCGGCGAACTGGTGGACGACAGCGGTGCGCCCTATCTGGATGAGGACGCACTGCGGATCGTGCTGGAATTCTATGCGGAGGCGGTTGAATTGGGGGTGTTTGGACCAGACTTATTGGAGTATAGTGATTCCGACGAGTATTGGAGCGAGTTTGTCGCCAACGATGCCAACCTGATCGGCATTAGCTCGATGGCGTTTCTCTCCCACCGTAACACCGTGCAAAACGTCGAACTTGCCGCGGTGCCCACCACCGATGGCACATCAATTACGCTGTTGGATGGCTGGATGTGGGTGGTAACGACCAACGACAGCGAAGGCCAAAAACGCGCACGAGCGTTTGTTTCGTGGATGATGCGCATCAATCAGCAGGGCGTCTATACCGAAGCGCTGGGTATGCTGCCGTCCCAACAGCAGGCGCTGCGCTCCTGGGATAACGTGCCCTACACCACCTTCACCCAGATCATGATCGCCAGTGCGCGTTTGGTGCCCAGCGCCGAACGCAACAACAAGGCGGCTGTCGCGCTGCAAGGGGCGGTCGAAGCTGTGCTGCAAGGCACCCCGGTGGACCAGGCCATTGCCGATGCCTTCAACCACATGGAAAGCAGTTAGGAACGCGAGGCGCATTTCGCCGCCAGCTAGCGCATAAAGGGCTTGAGCGTGGCCAGCGCCGATGGCAGCAAGTCCCGCACGGCGCGCGGCAGATCATCAGCCAGCGCCAACCGGATATACAGGCTACGCAGCATATTCCGCACGTTGAAAAAAGCATTATACGCCATCGGGTTATCGACGATCTGGTGCCAGGGATTGCGTTCGGTGATTCCGGCCAGGTGTTGCAGCCAGCCCGTCACCACCTGCGTGGACAGCAGTTCGCGTTTTAGCGCGGATAGGACCGCCACCGTCAGGCGATCATCTTCGTTGTGCAGGAAGGGGTATGCCGCCGGCGTTTGTACCCGGCTTGATATCGCGTCTAAGATGCGCTCGATATCGGCAGCCACCAGGAACCGGTTCTGCACAAACTCGTCCAGCAGGTCGGCGGTGTGCGCTATCGCGTGCGCCCAGCCCTTGCCCACGATGTACCCGCGCAGGTCCTGTTCGGCGGCGAAATAGTCGAGCGCGCGGTCCAGCAGTGTCCGCACCTGGGTTTCGGTCAGGAAGGCGTGGCGGTGGTTGTCGTAGTAGGTAATGGCGGCCAGCCACAACACCGAAAACGAGCGCAGAAACACGGTGTCCGTCTCGCGTTCGCCCAGTCCCATGGTCATGTTCTGGACCAGGCGGGGCACCAATCCGCGCAACGCATCCGGCTCGTACAGGCCGCGATCCAGCCAGTGCACAAACACCATGTAGCCAAATTCATCGCGCAGCACGGGGTCTGGCGAGCCGAGGTAGCGCATCAGTTCCGGGGTCAGGG
Organism: Chloroflexota bacterium; assembly: GCA_010092855.1. Taxonomy (GTDB): domain Bacteria; phylum Chloroflexota; class Anaerolineae; order Aggregatilineales; family Aggregatilineaceae; genus TC-15. Next base: position 6,355 of record JAADYV010000618.1, read on the forward strand.
TGTCAACGGTGTAACCCGGGGAAATGGCATAATCATTCGAAACGATTTGTTGCCAGAATGCTTTGTCCATTATTGGGCAGCCTTTGGGGTGCCGGTCTCTTCCGGCGGGTTAATGGAAACAGGTCCAGTGGGAACGTGCAGAGGCAGCACAACACACCGGTCGCACCCCGGCCAGCGGATTGGGCGCAACCGCCATCAATCAGCCACGGATTTCGCTTGCAACAGGCCATCAAGCTCCTGGTGCAGCGTGGGTAAGTCCACCGGCTTGACGAAATAGGTTGTTGCGCCTACTTCTTTCGCGCGCTCCTTGGTCAAACCATCGGCGCGTGCCGAGACAATCACGACGGGCAGCGTCTTGAACTCGTCCAGTTCGCGCAAGCGGCGACAGATTTCGATGCCACTCAGCCGGGGTAACATCAAGTCCAGGATCAGCGCATCGGGTTTTACGGTCTTGACCAATTCCAGGCCATCGGGACCAGTATGTGCACTGTAGACCTGATACCCTTTGTTCTTAAGATAAACCGTTAGCAACTGGACAATAATACGATCATCTTCGATGATGACGACAACCTTTTGCGGCATAAGGCTTTTAACCTTTGCTGTTGATAGAACTTAAAAACATTATACGGTATTTAAGGTGCAACGTTCCGTAAGCTTGACGGTTTTTTACAACTTGTTTTTTACGGCCTGGTTTTTTTGTCCGATGCTGGCGAGTCTGGCTGCGCTGATTCGTCAGATTGTTCGGGTTTGGGCTGGCCGGGTTGGGGTTGCAGCGATGTAGATTGGCCAGGTGCGGGCGGCGGACCAGGTACAGGTGTTGGGCTGGGCGGGGCAACGGACAACGCCGGATCGGTGGGTGCTGTGGCCGGCGAGGCCGCAGACGCAGCGGGCCGGTTGAGCAACCGATCCAACTCGGTCATGAGCAGCGGGAAGTTCACCGGCTTGGTCAGGTAGGCATCGGCCCCAGACTGTTCGGCACGTTGTTTCGAAGCGGCATCGGTGCGGGCCGACACGATGATCACCGGCAGGGTGGCAAAGTCTGGCATTTGACGCAGCCGGGCACATACTTCGTAACCTTCGATATCGGGCAGCATCAGGTCGAGCAGCAGCGCCGCCGGTTTTTCTACCTGGACCATCGTCAGCCCATCTTCTCCAGAGTATACGCCCCGCACCTCAAACCCCTTGATCTGCAAAAAGGTGGCGATCATGTCCACCATGTGGGGTTCGTCGTCTACGATTGCGATCACCTGTCCGGTCATGTTTCTTCTTTCCTGGCTGCAATGTTGGTTTGTGGCAGAATCCTGCCCACCTGTAGCACCGGTTGGGAGCCACCGCTGGCAGCGTATCGCTCCGCAACCGGCAAACATTTGATTGGCTGATTTTATGGGTGCTCGCACATCGAAAACCCACGAGCGCCGGATTGCGGGCTACCCTGACCTACCCAATCCATTCCTCTGGCGAATGGGTTGGGACGCGGTCACGCCGTCTCAGCGTTGCCGGAATACTGATCGACCGCAACCGGTGGGGGCGCGCTATGCTTATCTTTCTGACCCCACTACGCAAGGCTGGCACTTTTTCGACTACAATCTTACTGCGCCTGCGCCGGGAGTCCAAAAACGCCTGCGAGGTGCTCGCCAGTTCCGGCAAGGGATTGTGGTAGGAGTCGGCAGGTGCCAGTTGGCACTGGTAAAACCGGTGGTGGCGATAGTCGGTTCCGCTGTAGCCCTCGACGATGCGCTGCATTGGCGCATTGGACTCCAACACCCACCCGGCGTCGGCATACTGCCAGCCCGTTTCGGTACTCAGTTGGGCCGCCTGCTGGTAGAGTTCGGTGAACAGGGCGGCTTCCACCCCAATGCCACGGTACTCAGCGCGCACACCCATCACAGGGATGCGGATGCGGTCAATGGCCCCACGTCGTTTATACCACCATAACTGCATCAGGCTCAGCAGTTCCGGTTTTCCGGGACGAGCGGCTACCCGGTGCAGCACCTGGTTGAGGTCGGGAAACGCCATTAAGAACCCCGCTACCTCGCCCTGCACTTCGGCCAACAGCGCCAGGCGCGGCTCCATGTAGCGTCGCATCTCGCGCACCATCAGGTCCAGTTCCTTGTCGGTCATGGGCACGAATCCCCAGTTGTTGTCCCACGAGACGTTGTAGATGGCTTTGACCAGGTTAAGATCGCGGCGCAGGTGTTTGGGATCAACCGGGCGCACCGTGATGCCGCGCCGGGCATTGTTGCGGTGCGTGAGCCGGAAAGTTTGTTCGAGCTTGGTGCTGTGCAGCCAGTCTTGCAGCGTGATGCGGTAGCTGTACAGGTTGATGAGTTTGTCGAAGCCCGGCGCGCGCTCCAGCAATTGCTGATAGTACGGCAGGTTATAGGGCGACACCGAAGCGGGCACCTCATTGAAGCCCTTGACCAACACCCCACATTCGTCGTTGATCGAAAAATTAGCCGGGCCGCGCAGCACGCAACAACCGCGCGATTCGACGTATTCGGCGGCGGTATGCAGCAGGGCGTTTGCAACTACCTGGTCGTTGATCACTTCGAACAGGCCGAAGAATCCCACGTTTTCATTATGGTAGGCGTTGTGCCGGTGATTGATAAAGGCCGCGATGGTGCCCACCGGTTCTTCATCACGCCAGGCGATGAAGTAGTCGCCTTCCATGTATTCCCAACTGGGGTTTCTCTTCTGGTTCAATTTGTGGCGCTGCCACGACACCAGCGGCGGCACCCAATACGGATTTCCCTGGTAGAGCTGCCAGGGAAAGGTGATAAATACCCGGCGGTCAGAGCGTGTTTGTACGTTTCGAACGATTACCGTCATTAACCTGTCACAGGCCTCCTTGACCTGATATAGATTGGCGTTGTTATCCTATACAACCATTGTATTCACATATCGTATAGAACGGGTTAGATTCGAGCACAAATCTTCTCAAAGCGCGGTCTGGCTACCGGCTATTAAAGCTGGCGTTCGTAAAAACGATGGCGCTTGTACACCCGCGAATTGTAGGCCTCGACCAGCCGCTGGATGGGCAGATTGGTTTCTAACACCCAGCCGCCATCGGCATATTCCCAGCGGTCCGCAGCTCGCAGCGCCGCCCTATACAGCTCCAGGAACAGCGCCGACTCGACACCGATGTTCCGATAACCTTCTTTCACGCCCATCAGCGGCACACGCAGCCGGTTGATGGTGGTTCGCCGCACCTTCCAGTGCCACAGCACTTGCAGCAAGCTCAGAACCTCCGGCTTGCCCGGACGTGGATACGCGCGCAGCAGCGCCTGGTTCAGATCGGGAATGCCCAGCAAGAACGCCGCCGGTTCGCCGTTGACGGTGGCGAAGTACGTCAAACTCGGTTCGATGAAGCGCCCCAGGTTTGCGATCATCTCGTCGAGTTCACCGTCCGACAGCGGCACGAAGTTCCAGTTCTTTTCCCAGGCCGTGTTATAGATATCGCGCAACTTGGCCAGCTCGGACTTCATGTTTCTGGCGTCGAGCTGCTGCACTTCGATGGTGCGGCGGGCGTTGTTTTTCTCCACCACACGTAACAGCTTGGCGAACTTCTCCTCTGCTGCTACGGCAGCTTCGAGCGTGATGTAGTAGCTATAAATGTCCATCGCTTTTTCAAAACCAGGCACGCCCTCGATCAATCGCTGATAGTACGGCAGGTTGTATGGCATCAGCACCAGCGGCGGATCGTCGAAACCTTCGACCAGGAGGCCGCATTCTTCATTGGTCGAAAAGGTGGCCGGGCCGCGCAGCACGTCACAACCCAGTCCCTGAACCACGTCCGCCGCCTTCTCCAGCAGCGCCGTCGCCACTTGCTGGTCATCCACCAGCTCGAACTGGCCGAAAAAGCCCGTGTTCTCGCCCTGGAACTCGTTGAGCCGATGATTGACAAAAGCCGCAATCGTGCCCACCGGCTGCTCGCCGCGCCAGGCGATGTAGTAGTCACCGGTCATGTGCTGCCATGTGACGTTTTGGCGCTGGTCCAGCTTGTGACGCTGCATCGACACCAGCGGCGGCACCCAGTGGGGATCGCCTTTATACACCGCCCAGGGAAAGCGCAGCAGGGTGGTAAAATCTGCTCTGGATTCAACTTTGCGAATAGATAGCGAAGCACTCATTTCGTCTCTTCTTTCGTAAACCGGGAACCAGCCCGATAGCCCGCGCCGGTGCCGACCACCGGTAGCGACAATAGTACTCGGGTTGCGGCTGAGGGCAAAATGCGGGAGCTATTCGGTCGAAATAGACAATAGTGAACCGACGATCTGGCGACAGTTTCTCTTGACAGTCCCTGCCGAGTTTGGTATCCTTTCAGTCACCTTCCTCAGTAGCTCAACGGCAGAGCATTCGGCTGTTAACCGAAGGGTTGTAGGTTCGAATCCTACCTGAGGAGCCACAAAAACCCCCCCTGTCATACACCGGCAGGGGGTTGTGTTTTTCCGTGACAGAATCCAAGAATCCACTTCAGCGCAGGTTCTCGTCCAAAAATGCCAAAATGCGCGGCCAGGCATCGGCAGAGGCGGCAGCATTGGCTTCCGGCGTGCCACCAAAAACCGCCCCACCCTGCACCGCGATGGCGCGGTCGGTGTTCATGGCCGGCGTGTAGGGCACGCCGATCATATGGCCTGCTGCGGGATAGTTGAGGTGCAATGTGGTTTGGCCGTTGGCTTCCCGGCGCGCGACGATCTGGTCCGCCATACGCTCGGACGCCGACATCACATCATCCCCACCAGACACCAGCAGAATCGCGCCCGCGATCTGCTCCACCGGGATCGCAGCCTCAGCCACCGCCGCTTCGTCGTCCAACGCCGCCTCATACACCGGCAGGAACTGCATCAGCCCGTCGTCCGTCTGCATGGCCTGGTAAACCTCCAGCGTCATCGGAAATGGCACAAACGGCAGCGGCGCGCCGCCTTCGCTCCACGAAGAGGTCGGGCGCGTCATCATGTCGCTGTTGAGACCCTGGAAGACAGCGCTGGCGGGAGCCGTCGCCACCACCGCGCGCACGTCGCTGTGCCGCACCGCCAGCAGCAGCGCCAGTTCCGCGCCTTTCGAGCCGCCCATAATACCGATCCTGCCCGCATCAACCGCGTCATGCGCGCGCAGCCAGTCCAGCGCGGTGGCGCAGTATTCCAGCGGAATCTCGGCCAGCTCCGGCGGCAAATCCTCGTAGCCGAAGTAGGCCAGCGCCAGCGCCGCGTAGCCGTGTGAGGCCAGCAGCGCCGCCTGGTTCTCGCCGAGGCCGCCTTCCGAACCACCCAACACCAGCAGCGCCGGAAACGGCCCATCGCCGGGCGGCAGGAACAGCGTCCCGTACAGGCCCGCCTCCCGCACTTCGACGCGCGTCACGTCTTGCGCGACGTACAGCCGCTCGATCTCCGCTCGCGCGACCGTCTCGCCAGCCACGCGCGCGAACAGGTGGATCACCAGCGGATCAAGCGTATCCCAACTGAACGGCACCGTATAGTTGGCCGCCGTCATCGACCAGAACAGCCCCATGCCATCCACGCCCGTGTAACTGCCTGCGGTTGGTGCCTGTGCGCTCACGTCCACGCTGCCGGATTCGTCCGCCACGAACGTCGCCCAGGACTCCCAGCCCACGCCCAGCGAGTCGGTGGCGCGCGCTTGCAGCGTAACTTCCACACCCGGCTCGAAGCCCACCAGCACGATCTGCACCGGCGTATCACGCAAGGCGGACGCCGGATCGACGTGAATCATGGGCGTGGCAGGATCATCTTGCCCGGCGGCAGTCGTCGCCGCCGTCGCCAGTGATGCCAGCAGCACGAACACGATCCCAACAACAATCACTTTTTTGAACATGTCGTACACTCCCTTCAGCAAAAAAGAGAAAACCCCACCGGTAGTCTACCAGCGGGGAAAGGAAGCGCGTGCCCTAAAAATGCGGGCGTTGAGGTGAACGGGCGCGGGACGTGCTAGATCACGAATTCGCCGTTTTCGTAGAGCAGCTCGCCGTCAACGTGAATCGTTCCGCCCTGGCGCATGTCGCAGATCATGTCCCAGTGCACCAGCGACTCGTTGACGCTGCCGGTTTCGGCGTAGCCCTGCCCGACCGCCATGTGCACCGTCCCGCCGATCTTCTCGTCGAACAGGATCGAGCCGGTGAACTGCTGCACGTCGCGGTTGGTGCCGATGGCGAACTCACCCAGGCGGCGCGATCCCGCATCGGTATCCAGCACCGAATTCAGGTAGTCCAGGTTGGTGTCCGCCTGGGCATTCACCACCAGCCCGTCCTTGAACTCCAATTCGACGCCCTTGACCTCGTTGCCCTGGTAGTAGGCGGGATAGGTGAAGCGCACCCAGCCGTTGGCGCTGTCTTCGACCGGGCCGGTGAAGATTTCGCCGTCGGG
>JAADYV010000619.1 GCA_010092855.1 Chloroflexota bacterium
CCGTGATGGCCGCCTGCTCGACACGATCCTGGGCGACGGCGTCACAACGGCATCGTTTTCGCCTGATGGTGCCAGGCTGGCTGTTGCGTCTTGGCAGCGGTTGTTCGTTGTTGATATGCGTGAACAGCGCGTTTTCGATTACTGCATAAACCATCCCGATCTGCTATCGCATCTTGCGTGGTCCCCCGACGGAACCGCCATTGCGTTCGCATATGACGACTACCTTGCGCTGCTCAACATCGAAACGACCGAAATGGAAATCCTGGATTACCGTCCCGGCCAGGTTCTGGGTTGGTATCCGCTAGAGTAGGGGCAAACTGTCGCATCGGGGTCTCATTTACTTGGAACGATTCCGACGCGATGCGGCCTCATGAGGGCCCAGGCGGAACCAGGCGAAAATGGCCGCCGTGTGTGTCTCTCCAGCAGAAAGTGGGGTTGCTTGAGGGCTGGCGGCGCATCATGTTTCCCCGGCGTGGGTAATGCTCCAGGCGAAGGTGCGCCGTACCAGGATTTCCAGCGCGAGCAGGTAAATAGCGCTGATGACCAGCCCGGCAACCCAGCCGTCGGACGTAGCCAGCCCGCACAACGGCCCCAGCAGCACGGCCACCGCGTAGCTGCTGCCACCATAGCCGACTGCCGCCGCGACCAGCGCCCCGGTCAGCGCCCGGACCGCGACCAGCAGCATCCCGTACAGCACCGGACCGGCCAGGCTGAAATCCTCGCGCGAGCCCGTCGCGGAGATAATGCCGACCGATACGCTGAGGGCCATGATCTGCAAGCCTTCGACCACCAGCGCCGCGCACAGCACCAGGAACCACCACCCGACGGCTAACCCGGCGGTGATCACGGCCACGATCTCCAGCATACTCACGGCGATAATGAACACCTGTGGGTTGTAAGCGGCGGCGACGGTGTAGAGCACGATGGCATGGCGCGGCTGGGGCAAGAGCAGCAGGCTGTCCCAGGTGTTGCGTGCGCGCTCGCGGCGAATAGGGCGGCTGATGCTGATGCCGGTCAAGGCTGCGCCGATGCCGGGCAGCGCCAGCAGCACCAGCAGGACCACCACCAGTCCCCACGACGTGTAGCTGGCTTGCAGGATCAGGTTGATGACGCGGCAGCTCATCGGAGCGACAGCCGCCCAGCCTACGATAAACAGGAGTCCCAGGCAGCACCCGGCCTGTTCCACCAGGCGCGACGCCAACCGGCCATATTCCCGCGACGGGGTGTGTTGTCGTTTCGCCTGCCACAGCACCAACCGGCGCGCGTAAGGGGGATCGTGCTGGCGCAGCGTGAGGATGCGCAGGATAAACGGCGTGCCAGGGCCAGGGTTGTGCATGGGGTTAACCTTCGCTCAGGCGGGTGATGCTCCAGGCGAACAGGCCCCGGACCAGGACTTCGAGCGCCAGCAGGTAGACGGCAGCCAGCAACAGCGCCCGGCTCCACACGTCATGCGCCAGCACGCCCGTCAACGGCCCGATCAGCAGGGCGGCGCGCGCGGTGGCCGGGGTAGCCGCCGTTCCGCCCGCCAGCAGCCATCCACCCCCGGCGTGCAGCACGACCAGCCCCAATGCCAGCGCCAGGGGAATCAACGGGGGCATCCGGCGGTGAGCAGCCGCGCTGGTCATGCCTATCGCGGCGCACAGCGTCATGATCTGAAACAATTCCAGGGTCAGCAGCACCAGCACGATCAGCGTGCGCAGGTCTGGGGTGGCGCGCAGCAGTAACGCCGAAGTCCCGGCTAGCAAGCCGCTGATCGCCAGCAGGTGGGGGACAAAAGCCGGCGCGACGGTGTGCAGCACGATCTGGTGGTGGTCATAGGGCAGCAGCAGCAGGTCGGTCCAGGTGTTGCGCGCGCGTTCGTAGGTGATGGCGCGGTTGGTACGTATGATGTTGATCGCGGTCCCGCTGCCCAGCGCCAGCAGCCCGGTGACCACGCCCGCCCACGCCACCGTGACGTTCCCGGCCCACAGCGTGGTCGAAAACGAAAGCGTGCAGATCGCGCCGAGCGCGACGATCACCACCTGCAAGCCCAGCACCAGCAGCAGAAATTCCACCACCGTCATTAACCCGTCGGGCAGGGTGATCCGCACACGCCGGAACGACAACGTCTTCGGGCTGAGTTCATGGCGGCGGCGGCGGCGCTGCCAGCGCAGTTGAATCGCACCGTGCAGCGGCTGGTAGTAGGGAAACACCAGCATGTTGAGGATCGTGAAGGAGCTGTAGCGGTACATGTTGGGGTGTCCAATCGAATAGTCGTCTTGCGTTTTGAGCTACCGGTGTGGGTCCGACGAAGGCTGTGCAGCGGGCCGGTACGGGCGGGTCAGCCGGTTTCATCTGGCCGTAGTCCCCGTTTTTTCGGGGCGAACCGCAGCAGGTCCCGGCCAACGTCGTGCAGGTCGCGCTCGAGCAGCGCGCGCAGCCCGTCCACGATGTCGGCCAGCCGCTGGCCATACGGGTTGTGCGCATTGCGCCGGGCTTCGTCTTCCCAGGCAGCCAGTTCCCCGGTGAGGTGATACATCGTCACGTGCTGAGCGATGCGAAACAACTCGTTCGGCTCGACCTGGATGGACATGTAACGATACATCAGGAACAGCTTGGGCGAGACGGCCAACCGTTCGTCGTCCGGCCCGGCCAGATGGCGGTCACGGGGCGACGGCACCAGGCGCTGGAACGCGGCGCGTGCGGCTTCCTTATCGCCCGCCAGGAAGTGCCCCCACGCAGTGAGAATGCACAGCATATTGGTGCGCGGCGAGCGTTTGATGTAAGGGTGCAGCAGGCGCGCGCCTTCCTGAAACCGCCCCTGGATGACCATTGCGTCGAACAGCGCCAGATACGCCATGTCCAGGTAGCGCGGATACCAGACGGGATCGCGGTCGGCGCGTGCGCGCGCGGCCAGCACGTCCATTGCCTGGCGCGCGTAGGGTTCGGCGAGTGCGCCCTGCCCCTGGTAGCTGTGGGCCAGCGCCAGGGTCAGCAGCGGTTGGATGGCGGTGCGGTCGCGTTCCAGTGCGTGCTGCACCTCCGCGATCACGGCCTCGGATTCACCCGCCCGCAGCCGCTCAACAACGGTATCTAACCAGCGCAAGTCGTTCTCGGTCATGTTTTACTCCCCGAAACAGTTTATGGCTATCTTTCTCCGGCGTGGTTCAGGCTCCAGCCCGCCACGCCACGCACCAGCCCTTCCAGGCCCAGCAGGTACAGCACCGCCAGAGTGAGGGCGGTGGGGTGGACGCGCGTCAGGTGCACCAGCGGACCGACCAGCAGCGCCGCGCGTTGGGTGTCCTGCGCAGCCGAGGTTGCGGCCAGCCAGCCGATCCCCGCGCGGCCCGCGATCACGCCCAGGCCGAGGACCAACGCGATCAGCCCGTTGACGCGCTGTGCGTGGATGCCGTGCAGCAACCCCAACGCAACGCTGAAAGCCAGCAACTGGCACCATTCTACCACCAGTAGGCCACAGCGCACGACCGCACAACCGGTGGCGGGCGGCGAGAGCAGCAGTGCCGCCAGCAGCACCAGCGCCAGCCCGGTCCAGGCCAGGGGTGGGGCGACCGCGTGCCGCACCGCGAACAGCACCACCCGCATGCGATCATCCGGCACCACCAGCAGCGTCTCCCAGGTGTGGGTCTGACGCTCGTGCGAGATCGTGCGGCTGGTGCGTTGCGCGATCAGGGCCGGTCCCGCGACGGCGGTTAACAATCCCAACCCGGCAGCCACCCACGCCAGCCCGATCACGTCGCCCCACAGCAGCACCAGCCACGCCATCAGCAGGCCGGGCATGATCAGCAGTGCCGCGAACATGCCCATGAAGTTGAAGGTGCCCAGCCCGGGCAGCGTCGGGCGGGGATGAAAGAGCCGGTCTTGCCAGTAGCCCCGTGCATAGACGGGGACTGTTGGAGTCCAGATCAGTAGACGCAGTATGGTCCAGGTACCAGGCATGGATAAACCTTTCGTTCGAAGCCTGTAGCATACTATACGCGCCGGGCGGCCTGTTTGCGCAGTGGTGCCGCAGTGGTGCCCCAGTGGGTCCCACAGCAGTCCACCCGCGCGCCGGCGAGGAGTCCGGGTGAATCGCGTATTCGTTGTGCTAGCGTTGACCCGCGATCAGATGCCTTCATTGTATCAGACAATGCTGCGGGAGACTCGTTCTGGTTTGAGTTGTGCGCGCGGATAATTGCACATGTGCGCAGATGCTGCATTCTGCGCCGTAACGCGGTATGATTACGCTGTGATTCACCGTATACACACAACAGGGTCGGGATATGACACGCGCGCTAACAGCCGATTTGCTCAACCGAATTATTGATAATACCGTTGTCGTGCTGCTGGTGCGTCCGGAAATGCTGCCAGAATGGGACGCGAACCTGCTGATGCTGATGCGCGAGGTTCAGCAGGCCGGGTTGGACGACGAAGCGATCTTCCTGGCGTCGGTGCTCGCGCTGCTGCACGAACCCGGCGACTCGCTGCCTACCGGGACGCTGTACGATCATGCCTGGGAACAGCTCTTGATCGGCTTGCAGACCGGCGTCGCCCAGTCTTCCTCCAGCAACGGCGAGGCCATGACGTTGGACCAGGCGCTGGGCTGGGTGGTCGAAGCGGTGACGGCAGTGCTTACGCGCGAAGCGGAGCAGAAGGACATGATCCAGCAAGGGCTGGTGCAGATGCGACAGGCCGCCGAGGATGCCGACATCCCAGAACTGGTAGCCTGGTTGAGCCACGCGATGGACGTGCTGGAAGGAAAAGCCCCCCGTGACCTGAGCCATCTGCACGAGGGCGTGTATGCGGCCTATTGGAACGTGTTGGTGCAGAATCTTGGTGAAGACTGAACCGGGCTGGTCGTTTTTCTCCGGCATGTCCCAGGCATGACTGATCGGGAAAACGGTCCACCCGGCAGGATAGGAGAACACACGGATGCGCACATGTTTCTTCATCATCATCGGGTTTGTTTTTCTGGCCGGGGCCGCCGCGATTGCGTGGTCGGCATATAGCCCCATTGACGACCAGGTCGAGCTGCTGGGTGGCAAGTTGTTCACCGTCGGCGATGTGCTCGAAGCCCAGGGTATCCAGCCACCCACACCGGAACCACCTCCCGGACCGGGCGATGACGATGCTGCGGAGCAGCCTGCTCCCACAATGGCACCCGCTGTGGTGGGCGAACGGCCCGTCGAGTTGGAAGTGGCGGGCGATGTTCCCAGCGGCAACTTCACCTATACTCAGCCGGTCGAGATTGAAGCTGGGGCGCTCGAACGGGTCGAAGCTCTGGAATCTGCTGCACCTGCTGCCGTCGCCGAGACTGAACTGCCCGCTGGAACCACGACCACCAGCGATTACGTGCTGGGGCAGGAAACCGAGGTCACGGTTGCGCCGCTGGCAATGGGGGGCGGGCTAACCGAGGGTGGCCAGGGCGGACTGGGAACGGAACAGCAGCGCGTGGTCGAGCTGGAATGGCCGGAAGAATTCCGCGTCGGCAGTTCATCCACCATCCGCGTCACGTTCAAGGCGTTGGACGGCGGGGGAGTCCAGCCGGTGGCCGAGATCGACGGTAACGAGGTGCTGGCCACGCCCATCATTTTCCAGAACCGGTTTGAAGGTGGGCTGTATGAGGCGCGCGTCACCGCGAACCTCGCCGCGCCAGACTTCGACGTTGACTTGCAGACAGAAGAGACACAGACCATCACGTTCGCCGATCCCATGCGCGAGCTGGAATGGCGCTGGACACTCAACGCGGACAAGGGTGAAACCGCCGTAATTGTGATCAGTCTAAGCATGACCTGGTTCCAGACCAGCACCAACACTCCGCTGCCCAACGCGCAAAACATCCAGTTGTGGAGCCAGGCGGTCGAAGTGGAGGCCAAGCGCGTGCTGGGAATGCTGACCGTGCCGCAAGCCGGGATCGCGGGTACGGTGCTGGCCGTGATCGGGCTGCTGGCCGAGATTCCGCTGCTGGAAAAACTGCTGGAGACCATCTGGGATATTTTGTTTGGGGGTGGCGGAGGCCGCGACGACCGCCGCGATAAACGTCGTGGGCGCAGCCGCAATCGCCGCCGCCGGTAAAAGCAGGTAGTGGTAGGTAGTTGTTGGTGAATGGAAAAAGCGGCGAATCCAACAGCCGGTTTGCACCCCCTGCCAAACACGAAACGACAGCACACCGGATTGAGTCAGGCTCGTCCGGCGTGTTTTTCGTCACCACCATCTTCGCTCCACGCGGCTGTTGTACCCACATTCGGCACTTGTTCGAGACAGAATGAATTTCTCTACTTTTGCACTTTTTGGTTGACCCCTCCCTAGAATCCCGCGTAGCTCTGCTACGACCCTCGCACGCGGAGAGGGACTTGAACCTC
>JAADYV010000620.1 GCA_010092855.1 Chloroflexota bacterium
CTGGTGGACAAGGTCGAGATGACGGATTTCTGGGAACTGATCACCAACCCCAACGTGCTGGTGCAGTTCCCGCACGTCTTCACTTCCGGCATGGCGACGGCGGCCTTTTTCGTCCTCGGCATCAGCGCGTGGCACCTGCTGCGCAACACCGAACACGCCGACTTCTTCAAGCGCTCCGCCAACATGGCCACCGTCTTCGGATTGATCGGGATCGTGCTCGTGATCCTGGTGGGCCACACCCAGGCCCAGCACATGGTCGAGACGCAGCCGATGAAGATGGCCGCCGCTGAGGGCCTGTTCGACAGCGAGGACCCCGCTGCCCTGTCCCTGATAACCATTGGCGACTGGGAACAGCGCGAAGAAGTCTTCTCCATTCGCATTCCTGCCGCGCTCAGCCTGCTCTCCTATAACCGCTTCGACGGCGAGGTGCAGGGCATCAACGACCTGCAAGACGACTACGAAGACGAATACGGCGCGGACGAAAACTACATCCCGCCCGTTGCCGCCACCTATTGGAGCTTCCGCGCGATGGTGGGTGCCGGCTTCGCCATGTTGGGTCTGGCCGGGTTCGGTATGTATTTGATCTACCGCGACAAGCTGACCGAAAATCGGCGCTTCCTGCGGCTGCTGCCCTTCGCCATCGCCCTGCCCTATATCGCCAACACCGCCGGGTGGATGATGACCGAACTGGGTCGCCAGCCCTGGATCGTGTTTGGCTTGCAGCGCGTGGAAGACGCTGTCTCGCCCAACGTCTCGACCGGCATGGTAGCCGCCTCGCTGGTGATGTTCGTGGCAATCTACGGCGTGCTGATGTTTGCGGACGTGTACCTGCTGGCCAAGTTCGGCAAGGCCGGCCCCGTCGAAGAAGACGAAGAATCCGGTGACGCTGCCGAAGCAGTGCCCGCCATTGGTTAAGGGGGAGACGACACATGTACGAAGACCTGTGGTTTGTGCTGATATCGGTGCTGTTCATCGGCTTTTTCTTCCTGGAAGGCTTCGACTATGGTGTGGGGATTCTGCTGCCGTTCCTGGGCAAAAATGACCACGAACGCCGCCAGATCGTCAACACCATCGGCCCGGTATGGGATGCCAACGAAGTGTGGATGATCACCGCCGGGGGCGCGATCTTCGCCGCCTTTCCCGAATGGTATGCCACCCTGTTCAGCGGCTTTTACCTGGCGCTGGTCGTGATCCTGTTTGCCCTGATCGTGCGCGGGGTCGCGTTTGAGTTCCGCAGCAAATACGACGATCCCCAGTGGCGCACGGTGTGGGACTGGGCGATCTTCACCGGCAGCGCGCTTCCGGCGATTTTGTGGGGCGTCGCCTTTGGCAACCTGGTCAACGGCGTGCCCATCAACCGCCAACTGCAGTTCACCGGTGACTTCTTCGACCTGCTGAATCCGTATTCGCTGGTGGCGGGTGTCGCGGGCTTTACGGTGTTCGTGCTGCACGGCGCGATCTACCTCAGCCTGAAAACCGACGGCCCGATCCGCGAACGGGCGGAAGCCGTTGCGCAACGCATGTGGGTGCCGACGGTGGTCGTGGCCGCAGCTCTGGCCCTCGCCAACTACCTCTACATCGACATCTTTGACAAAATCGGCGTGAACCCCGGCATCATGCCGGTGGCGTCAGCGGGCGCGCTGCTGGCGGTAGGCTACTTCCTGCGCGAAAAGCAGTTCGGCTGGGCGTTCGGCATGATGGGCCTGACCATCGTGCTCTCGGTGGCGACCTTCTTCTGGTTCCTGCACCCCAACGTCATGGTGGCCGACACTGTCGCCAACAGCCTGACCGTCGATAACGCCTCAGCCAGCGAATACACGCTCAAGACCATGACCATCGTGACGCTGATAATCTTGCCCTTTGTGCTGGTTTACCAGGGCTGGAGTTACTGGATTTTCCGCAAACGGATCACGTCAACCAGTACGCTGGAATATTGAGAAATCTATGGGTTTCCGATTTACCCCTCCCCCTGGCCCCCTCCCCGCTCGCGGAGAGGGGGAAATCGGCAGACAGCACTATCCCCTCTCCATTTACGGGGAGGGGAAACCGACTGTAGGTCGGAGGGGAGGGGGAAACCATTCGACGCCCCGAATTCACACCGTTTCTAGACCCTCGTGTGATCTAGCACCAACCCACCGTCCCTCAACCGAACGTCTCCACCATGCACCTCGATAGACGCCTGCTGCGCGACGTTCACCCCGTGCGCGTGTGGCTGCTGGGGGCCGTGATCCTGGGGCTGGTGGCGGGCGTGCTGCTGGTGGCGGGCGCGTACACGCTCAGCCAGACCGTGAGCCGCGTGTTCCTGGATGGGGACACCCTGGCCGACGTGCAGAGCCTGCTGATCGCGTTTGGCGGGATCGTGCTGCTGCGGGCGCTGCTGGTGTGGGGCAGCGATGTCGCCGCGCACCACGTCGCCAGCCACGTCAAGATGGAACTGCGCGAGCGCCTGGTGCGGCACCTGGCCGCGCTTGGACCCGCCTATACCCGCCAGGAACGATCCGGCGAACTGGCCACCACCGCTACCACCGGCATCGAGGAACTCGACGCCTACCTGAGCGAGTTCCTGCCGCAGTTGTTCCTGTCGGCGCTGGTACCGCTGGCCATGTTAGTCATCATCTTCCCCATCGACCCGCTGACGGGCGTGGTGCTGCTGCTGACCGCGCCGCTGATTCCGTTTTTCATGATCCTGATCGGCACGATGGCCGACGCCCGCGCGCGCCGCCAGTGGACCACGCTCAGCCGTTTGAGCGCCCACTTCCTCGATTCGCTGCAAGGGCTGACCACGCTTAAGCTCTTTGGCCGCGCCCATCGCCAGGCGGACAGCATCGCGCTTGTCAGCGACCGCTTCCGCGACACGACGATGAGCGTGCTGCGCGTGGCGTTCCTGTCTGCGTTGGCGCTGGAACTGCTCTCGACGCTGAGCACGGCCATCGTCGCCGTCGAGATCGGGCTGCGCCTGCTCTACTTCCGCATCTCGTTCGAGGAAGCGTTTTTCGTGCTCATCCTTGCGCCGGAGTTTTACCTGCCGCTGCGCCTGTTGGGATCACGCTTCCATGCCAGCACGTCCGGGGCCGCCGCTGCCGAACGTATCTACGCCGTGCTGGAGACGCGACTGCCGGATTGTGACGGCCAACCGCGCCGTTCCACCATCCGGCGCAACGTACCCAGCCCGGCGCTGCACACAGTTCGCTTCGAGGATGTGCGCTACACCTACCCCAGCACAGACAAAAACGAAGACCGCCCGGCGCTGCACGACGTGTCGTTCGCCATCCTGCCAGGTCACAAGGTCGCCCTGGTGGGCCCCAGCGGATCGGGCAAAAGCACCATCACCCAACTGCTGCTGCGTTTCCTGGAACCGGGCAGCGGACGGATCGTGGTCGGGGATGTGCCGCTGTGCGATCTTGATCCCGACGCCTGGCGCGCGCAGGTCGCGTGGGTGCC
>JAADYV010000125.1 GCA_010092855.1 Chloroflexota bacterium
CGACCTACCGGTCGGAGCTAACAATGCGCAGCAGGTAGATGAACAGGTTGATGAAGTCCAGGTACAGTTTCAGCGCGCCGATGATGGCGACCCGGCGCACGATGGCGGCTTCACCACTCACGCCCATGAGTTCGATTTGCTCGGCGTTGCGTTTGATCCACTGGGTATCATACGCGGTCAGGGCCACGAAGATCAGCACGCCCGCATACGTCACCAGCCAGTACAGCGTGGTGCTGGCGAAGAAGATGTTGGCAACGCTGGCGATGATCAACCCGATCAGTGCCATCAGCAGAATGCCGCGGAACCGGGAGAGGTCCACGGTGGTGGTATAGCCGACAATGCTCATGGCGGCGAACATTGCGCCGGTGGCGAACAACGCCAGAAAGATCTCCGTCAGGTCGGCGAAGTAGAAAAAGACCGACATCGTCGCACCGTTAAGCGCAGCATAGGCGATAAACAGGCGCGAGGCGCGTTGGGCCGGCATCTGGAAAATGCGCGTAGCCAGCCAGATCACCAGGATGATCTCGCCGATCATCGCCACCAGCAAAAGCGGCATCAGCGCGGTGGTCAGCCCGGTGATGTAGAACGCAAAGGCAATGCTGAAGGTAATGAGTAGACCTGCCGACATCCAGGCATACACCTGGCGCATAACGGACTGCAGATCAACGCGCTGGCCAGCAACGGCAATATGAGTTTGGGGACGGTAAATGTCCACGCTCCACCCTTTCCTGTTTGACTATTGAATCGTTACTGTAATTATAACGATGATTCGATAAAAAAGGTTGTAAAATCAAAATGGGTGCTGCTTTTGATGCATTTCATACGCAAAGCCAACCGGTGACCACCGAAAGACGTCCGGGCAGTGACGAAACTGGGGAACGTGGGCCGGGACTCGCGTGCAGAAAACAGGTTTGTGTTATACTGGTGACAAGAGTTAAGGGAATGACAATTATAAGTGTGCTGGTTCGCTTGATTATGCGGGAGTGAAAAGCTGGGTGTCATTGATGAGCGATAGTTCGGGCAACATCCAGGTAGTAACAGACGAGCCGACCCAGGTGCCCTGCGCCGTTATCTGGCTGGGGGAGAGTTCCCCCCTGTTGCAAGCTGCCTGGTCACGGGTTGACGTGCATCACGTTCGGACCGAGAAGGTGCTGCTGCGGGCGCTGCATGTGCGGCTGGCGTCGTGTGTCGTAGTCGATACGCGGCTGCCGGACCTCGATCTGCCCGATCTGCTGGCCAGTATCCGGCGCACCTGGCCCGCTGTGGGTATTGTCGCGCTGTTCGACACGGTCCCCGATGGCAAACCCCATTCTGAAATCGACCGTTATCTGGGCGTGAACACGCCGGTGGAAGACCTGGTGGGTCACCTGCGCCAGTTGGTGCTGCACGTTGGCGAGCAGCGTGCCGACGGCACAGCCGCAGCAGACACCGCCGCTGCCGAAAGCCGGTACGCAGCGCTGCAAACCCGGATGCGGCACCTGGAAGGGCTGGTGCAGGCGACATTTGCGCTGTCGGGTGCGGTGACCACGGCGGAGATCGTGGGCGACCTGCGCGAAGTGGCGCGTGTAGCCGTTGATGCCGACGATATGGCCGTGCTGCTGACCGACGATGGCTTCACCGACCTGGTAGACCTGTTGAACCTGGGCGTGCCGGACGCTTACCTGCAAGTCTGCCGCGAGCATTTGCTGGCGCTGCCGCCCAACGAACGCGAGCTGTACCTGGGCGACGAAGTGCTGCTGCGCGAGCGGCTGCCCGATATGCTGCCCTCGGCGCAGCGCATCCGTGAAGCCGAGGCTGCTGGGGCGTGGTCTTACATGCGTCTGCCGCTGACAGTCGACCGGAAGCTGGTCGGCGTAGTCAGCCTGTTCTCCGAATCGCCGGGGCGCTTCGACGGTGCGCACTTGCAGCTTGCGCGCCTGTTTGCCACCCAGGTGGCGACGGCGGTGCGCAATGTGCGGCTGTATGTGCGGCTCAACCAGGCCGAACAACGCCAGCGCACGGTCAGCCAGGTGGCGCGCTTGATCGCCGAAAACCTGGCGTTAGACGTGGTGCTGAACCGCATCGTCGAAGAAGCAGTGCGCCTGATCGATGGCAAGGCGGGCCTGGTAATGCTGCTGCAACCCGATCGCAGCCTGCACGTCAGCGCCGTGCACGGTGAGCAAGAACTGCAAAACCGTATTGGTTATCGCCTGGAACCGGGCATCGGGCAGGCCGGGCGCGTGGCGCAGTCGGGCGAAACCAGCGTCGTCACCAATTACCCCGCATGGGAAGGGGCCAACGAAGATTTTCGCCACAGCATGTCCCCCGATACGGTGCTGTTTGGGGTGCCATTGACCTATCGCGGCGAAGTGCTGGGCGTGCTGCAGGTGACTTCGACCCATAACCAGCCCCAGCGCATCACCGCCGACCAGGAGGTGCTCAACATCCTCGCGCCTCAGGCGGCCACCGCTATCGCCAAAGCGCAGCTACACGAAACGGTCCGGCAAGACTGGCAGCAGTTGCAGGCCATTCTCGACCATACCGCGGCGGCAGTGGCGATGTGTGACGCCGAGGGCCGCGTCTTGATGATCAATTCCGAGGCGCAGCGCATTCTGGCACGGCTGGGCATTGCGCTCCAAACATATGCCGGCCAGCCGCTGGGCGAAGTCCTGGTCGAACTACTGCCCGACCAGGCGCTTAAACTGAGCGAGCTGGGGGACATAATCGAGATTGGGCTGGGCGAGGTCGGCGAATTCTTGCTTAAGATCGCGCGCATCAACAAGCCGGATGGCACGGTCGAGCGCTACGTGGGTGTGGCGCAAGACGTGACCGAACTGCGCCGCCTGGATCGCATGAAGTCCGATATGATCCACATCCTTTCCCACGACCTGCGCAACCCGCTGGGACTGGCGCGCGGCTCGATTGACCTGCTGGACGAGCCGGACGTGCCGCCCGACCAGCGCGAACAGCTCAAGAACATGATCATCAGCAGCCTGGACCGCATGGAGCAGCTCATCCGCGACGTGGTTGACCTGGAGATGGCGGGCACATTGGGCAAAGACACCGCCGTTCCCTACCGGCTGCCGACGCTGGTGCAGAAGGTGGTTCAGCGCTACCGGGCCAAAGCCGATAGCCAGAAACTCACGCTGACCTACACTGAAGACCGCCTGCCCGACCGCCGCTTGCGAGGCCACGCCGTCATGATCGGGCAGGCGATTGACAACCTGGTCAGCAACGCGCTCAAGTATACGCCCGAAGGCGGGCGTGTGGATGTCTCGCTGACCACCGAAGGCGAATA
>JAADYV010000621.1 GCA_010092855.1 Chloroflexota bacterium
CAGGTTGATCCGGCGTTCTGGCGCGAGCTGCGGGCCTTCACCCACGCGCGCCGCCCGGACTGCTGGCTGGTGGGCGAGATCATTCACGGCGATTACCGCGCCTGGGCCAACCCGGCGATGTTCGACTCCGTCACCAACTACGAGTGTTACAAGGGCCTGTGGTCGAGCCTGGTGGACGGCAACTACTACGAGATTGCATATGCGCTCAACCGCCAGTTTGGGGAGGGCGGGCTGTACGTCGATCTGCCGCTGTATGCGTTTGCCGACAATCACGACGTGGACCGCGTGGCGAGTAAACTCACCCAGCCGGAGCACCTGTTCCCACTGTACGTGCTGCTGTTCACCATGCCCGGCGTGCCGTCGATCTATTACGGCAGCGAGTGGGGCATCCCCGGTGCGAAGACGAACGGCAGCGACCATCCGCTGCGGCCCCACCTGGACCTGGGCGACATGATCGACAACGGCCCCCATCCCGATCTCGTCGGCACCATCGCGCAGTTGGCGCGCATCCGGCGTAACTCGACTGCGCTGCGTTTCGGCTCCTACCAACAGGTCCACATCGCACACGAGCAGTTGGCGTTTGTGCGCCAGGGCGGGGACGAGACGATACTGGTGGTGTTGAATGCGGCGGCGGACCCGGTGGCGCTGGAGGTCGAGCTGCCGGTTGAGGGGCGCGAACTGGTGGACCTGCTCAACCCCGGCGACCGCTTCCCGGTGCACCATCGCCGCGCGAAACTCGACCCGGTGTGGTCGAACTGGGCGCGGGTGCTGCGGGTGGAGTAGGCGGGTTACTGCCGGGCGAATTCGATCCAATCGACGAACAGCGCCAACTGTCGCTGATCGCCGCTGCCCTCCGCTTCCGCCGGGGAAATACGGCCATCATACGCCAGCGTGAACGTTACGTACTGGCCGCTGCCGATGGCGTCGGCGGGGACATCAAACGTCAGCGGCGTCAGCGGGTCGGTTGGCACCGTGACCGGGTCGCCCACCGGGATGTCGTTGACCAGGAGTTGCAACTGCCGCTCGGTAGCATACGCCTGGGCATTGATCGTGACGGTGTAAACGCCGGGCGGTAGGTCCACGTACAGCGTGGCCTGCGGCTGGTGCCCGGACCAACGCAGCGAGATGTCGAAAACCTGTTCCGGCCAGTGCCAGCCCGCGCCCAAATAGCGCACGTCGTCTGCGTTGCCGATGTCGATACGGTAGACGCCGGGCTGTGTTTCGGGTGGCGTGCGCGGCGGACAACCGTCCGGGTGCCAGGTCGTGCGGAAGGCAACGGCAGGGCCATCAACGGCGAAGGGACACAGCAGATCCGGCAGGCTGTTGAAATAGCCGATGATCTCCTGGTTGGTTGGGCTGTCCAGGCCGATGCGATCCTGATGGACCACGATATAGCCGATAGGCCAGCCGGAGATGCGCTCGCGCAGCGTTTGCTCGACGACGGCGGGTTCAAGCAGCTTGCGCTGGCCCAGCCACGCCAGCAGCGGGTCGGAGTCGTAGATGTACCAGTAGTAGTCCAGCGGCGCGCGCGCGATGATGCCGTTGACCATGCGCTTGCCGTGCACCGTGCCGTAGTACTGCGTTTCGATATCGGCGAAATCCCCGTACCACTGCTCGCCTGTACCTGCCGCCACCGGCACTTCGATCACCGCGTAGTCGTAGTCCTCCGCGCCCATCGTCTCGTAAAAGTCGTAGACGGGCGGCACCGCGCGGACGTCCATCGGGTGCAGAACATTCGTTGTCGCCGGGACCACCAGCAGCAGCCCGGCCAGCACCGCCAGCCGGAGTCCACGTGCGGTCAGCAGCGGCTGCCATGTCAACGCGATGAAGATTATCACCGGCATGATGAAGATCGGGCTGAAGCGCATCGGAAAGCGCAGGATGCCGTCGAAGGCGTCAAACAGCAGCCGGAACGGGAGCTGTATTTCCTGGCCCAGCACGGTGATCGATGCGCCCAGCGACAGCACCCAGGGCACCACTGCCAGCGCCAGCCAGAACCAGCGCCGGTCCTGGTTGTGCCAGGTGTGTTTCCGCAGCGGCGTCCCGTACACGGCCAGCGACAGCAGGAACAGCGGCAGCAGGTACACGCCCACGTCCGGGTCAACCGGGAAGTCCGGGTTGAGGTTGACATAGTCGCGCGGGAACGCGACGGCGGGCGTGGTTTCAATGTCGGGCGGGACCAGCGCATCGCGGTCGAAGTCGTTGATGGTGGCCAGCGGCCCCGCGACCCACAACAGCGCCGCGCAGATGGCCAGCGCCAGCGTGCCCATCCCGGCCAGCCGCGCACGGTTGGGCCAGCCCTCCGCGCGGACCAGCGTCAGCACACCGAATGGAATCAGCAGCGGCGTGGCGTAGATGAAGTATTGCAGGTCCACCAGGCCCATTGCCCACAGCAAGATGCCCTGCGCCGCCGCGAGCAGCCAGCCCTGCCAACGGTGCGCGGCGCGGTCGGCTACCTGCGCCCACAGCACGATATGCGCCGGAATCCAGAACCAGCCCAGCAGCCCGATGTTGCTCCAGTAGACGAAGTACAGCATCACAGGCGCGAGTTCGAACGCCACCGCGCCCACCAGCGCGAAACCCGGTTCCACGCCTTCCTGCCGCATCCACAGGTAGAAGCACCAGCCGGTCAGCGCCAACCCGGCCAGGAAGATGACATCGAACGCCGCCGGAGAGCCGGTCACGGGTTCGAGGGCGGCCCACAGCGGGAACCAGAACGGCGTCAACGTATGGTAGGCCAGGTTGGACGTAAACGGCGTGAGGACGTAGTTCGTCTCGTAGATGCTCAGGTCCGGTGTGGTGATCGCGTGCCGAATCCACCACATATTCCAGTGGAAGTGGAAATAGTCGGTGACAAACCGGCCCGGTACGTGGGTTGCCGCGTGGGCCAGTGGTCTAAACAAAGCCAGACCCGCCCACAAGGTAAAACAGGACAGCAGCAACCCCTGACGCAAGAGCAAACGTGCAGCCGTGTGAAAACTCATGCTATTTTCCCGTATTTGTGCTAATTTTCCCGTATTCGGAGGTGATTGTACCGGAAAATCGGAAAGCCGCGATCCCTGGGGGGCACCGCACGAGCTGCCGCTGGCGGGCAAAGCGGCACACGGGCTTGAGCCTTTTGGTGGGCGTGAGGTACAATCCGAGCCAGGGACAGGATTCTTGTATGGCATTTGACAACTTGCATGATCATTATTACATGAGCCTCACCACGTTCCGCCGCAGCGGAGAAGGCGTGCCGACCGCCGTCTGGTTTGCACCGGTGGGCAATACGCTCTACGTGGTGACCGGCGTGATATCCGGCAAGGTTAAGCGCATTCGCCACACGCCGCAGGTAACGGTCGCGCCGTGCACGCGCGAAGGCGAGGTCCTAGGCCCGGCGGAACCGGCGGTCGCCCGGCTGATCAGCGATGCCGCCGAAGCCGCAGCCGCCGACGCGGCGCTGGACGGCAAATACGGGGAACTCAAGCGCCGCATCCAGGCCGATACGTCCGACCTGGAGCGCGTCTTCCTGGCGATCACGTCTGCGGACTAACAACCTGGTCCAGTTCTCGCAAACTGTCCGCCAGCGCTAACCTTTCAGGGCGGCGAGAAATTCCCTATAATTAGGCCACCATCGGGCTACCAGGGAGGCATCAAACCTGTGGAAAGATTCATGAGCGTACGTTGGAACAATCGGCTGTCACTCATATTGGGACTGCCCGCGCTGCTGTTCGTGATTGTCGCTGTGTCCACGTCCGCCATGTCGGACCGGACCGCCTTCATCGGGATGGCGATTCTTGGAGCGCTGTTCTGACTGCTGATCGAAGGGCATTCGACCATGTGGTTCACATGGAAAAAGAAAAACGACGACAGTTATGAGCCGGTTGAACAAACCGGCACCAACACCCTCATCTATATCGCCTACAACGCGGTCTGGTGGGTGCCGATCCTGCTGACCTTGCTCGGCGTCATCGACCACATGAGCGGCACGATTGGCTTTGCGGCGATAACGGCGCTCCGGCTGGCGGCCAATCTGTACCGCACCAACGTCCTCGATCCAGTCCAGGCTATGAATTTCCCCTTCCGCGCATGAGCAGCTTCCCCGGCCAGCGGGACACGTGACGTCCTGTGGACGGGGAAGATTGTTCGCATATCCTGACAGGCTTCATTTGGACAACCATGCTGTTGTCCGTGAATAAAACCTACATCCGTTTTGTACCCGCGCTCAGGTGATCGAGAACGTCTGGTGCAGTTCGGGCACCTCGACACTCTCGAACCCGGCGTCATCGCGCAGGCTACCCGCCAGTGCCAGCGCGGAGTCCTCTTCGCCATGCACCAGAAACGTCTGTCGAGGCCGTTTGCTGATCGCGCCCGCCCATTCCAACATCTCGTCACGGTCGGCGTGGCCAGAGAAGCCGTTGATGACTTCTACCTGGGCGTTGAGCTTGTATTCCTCGCCGAAGATGCGTACCTCCGGCACCTGGTCCACGATGCGGCGGCCCAGCGTATTCGGGGCCTGCCAGCCCACGATCAGCACTGTGTTTTTCGGGTCTTCAATGCGATTCTTGAGGTGGTGCAGAATGCGCCCGGCTTCGGCCATGCCGCTGGCGCTGATGACGATGAATGGCTCGCGCAGGAAGTTCAGCTCCTTGCTCTGTTCCACCGAGCGGGTATAGCGCACCTGGTCAAAGCCAAACGGGTCACCCTCGGCTAGCATGTAGGCGCGGATCTCGGCATCGTAACATTCCGGGTGCAGCCGGAAGACGGAGGTAGCGTTGATGGCCAGCGGGCTGTCGACAAACACCGGGATTTCGGGGATGTCGCGCGCGGTCATCAACTGCGCCAGGGTGTAGACAAGCTGCTGGGTGCGCCCGACGGCAAAGGCCGGGATGATGATCGCGCCGCCGCGCCCGTGCGTTTCGAGTACGATCCGCTCCAGCTCTTTTTCGGAATCAACGTAATCTTCATGCAGCCGGTCACCGTAGGTACTCTCCATGATCAACACGTCAGCGTGGTCCACCATCTCCGGGTCGCGGATGATGGGGATGTGTTGGCGGCCCAGGTCACCGCTGAAGACCAGGCGCACATCACGCCCGGCGTCGCGATCTTCGATGTCGAGCACTGTGATCGCGCTGCCCAGCATATGCCCCGCGTCTAGAAACGTGACGTGGATACCGGGCAGAATCTCGCGCTGGCGATGGTAGCCGATAGCGTTGAAGTAGTCCAGACTGTTGACCGCGTCCTCGACAGTGTAGAGCGGCTCGACCGGCGGCTCGTTTTTGCGGGCGCGTTTTTTGTTGACGTATTCCGCGTCCTTTTCCTGGATGTGTCCGCTGTCCAGCAGCATGGTCGAGCACAGGTCGCGGGTGGCAAAGGTGCAATAGATGTCGCCCGTGAACCCGCTCTTGACCAGGTTGGGGATGTTGCCGCTGTGGTCGATGTGGGCGTGGCTGAGCACCAGGGCATCAACCGTACTGCAATCGAAGGGCAGGTTGCGGTTGCGCTCGAAGGCTTCTTTGCGCTTGCCGTGATACAGCCCACAGTCGAGCAGCAGGCGCTGGTCGTTGACTTCGATCAGGTGTTGCGAGCCGGTCACGGTGCGCGCCGCGCCATGAAACGTAATCTTCATCAGGTTTTCCTCAGCTTGTATAGGTACTGGTTGTTAGCTGCTGGTTATAAGGGATTGGTTACCAGTTGTTGGTCACAACATGACGGCACTGACTCCATAATCCCCGCACAAGCAAACCAGAGGCTCGTATGCCCCCTCCCGGTTGCCGACTACGGGCGACATGTGCCGTGACTAACAACCAATCACCAATAACTGACTATCATTTACCGCTTGTTGTTGGTGCGTTCCAATACGTCGATCAGTTCTGCGCCATATTCCGCGCGCCGCCAGGGGCCCAGGCCGGGAATGTCCTCCAGCTCCTCGACACAGGACGGCACCCGCCGCGCCAATGCCCACAGCGTTCCGCGCGGCACGATCACGTCCGATTCCACGCCGCGTTTGACGGCGCGTTTCTTGCGCCAGTCGTGCAATGCTTCGTAACGCAGCTGCACCTCCGGGTCGGGAATGCGCGAGTGGCGCGGGGGATGCGGCGGTTTGGCTTCCTGGCCGCGCGCGATGGCCTCCAGAATGGTCGCACCATAGCGGCGGATGTTGCTGGCCGAAAGGCCCTTGATGCCGTCCATATCTTCCAGGCGGCGTGGTGCGATCCGCGCCAGTTCGACCAGCACCTTGTCGCTGAAGATTTTAAAGGCCGGCCAATCGCGTTGGCGCGCAATGGTGTCGCGGGCCAGATACAGCTCGCGCACAATAGCCATCTGCCGCCCGCCCAGGCGCTGCGTCTGGTGGATGCGCCAGTAGCCCTCCGGATCGAAGTGCGGTTCGGCAGCCGGCAGATCGGGCAACTCGGCGAAGGTTTCATGCGCTTCCTCTTCGCGCCCGTTCTGGTGCAGCTCGGCCAGCAGCACGTCCCGTAGTCGCGGCAGGAAATGCGTGTCCATCTGGGCGTAGCGCATCTGCTCTGGCGGCAGCGGACGCTTGGACCAGTCCGCGCGCTGATACTTCTTGTCCACGCGAATATCGAACTGCGCGGCCAGGATGTTGCCCAGCCCGACCTTCTGCCAGCCGCAGATGCGCGCGGCCAGCATGGTGTCGAAGATGGTGGCGAAGGTGTAGCCGAAGTCGCGCTTGAGCGTGATCACGTCGTATACGGCGGCGTGAAACACGATCTCGATGGCGGGATCGGCCAGCAGCTCGCCCAGCGGACTCATGTCGTCCACGGCCAGCGGATCGACGATCACGTCTTGCGTGCGCGTCGAAAGCTGGACCAGGCACACCTGCTCGTAGTAGGCGTACAGGCTGTTGGATTCGGTATCGACGGCCAGCAGCGGTTCGTTCCGCAGCCGGTCGACGAGGGCACGCAGTTCTCGTGTGTGCCGGATATAGTGTGCAGTGTTCATAACCACCCCCGGTGACGGAAATAGGCTAGCATGGAGAAGGCGATACCGAACATCAAGCCCAGCACCAGCACAAAGGCCCCCGGCTGTCCCTCCAGCGGCAGCCCGATGTTCATGCCGTAGATGCCGCTGATCAGGGTCAGGGGCAGCATGATCACCGAGATGACGGTCAGGATTTGCATCACTTCGTTCAGCCGGTAGCTGACCAGGGCGTTGGCGGTTTCCGACAGACCTTTGATCACTTCCAGGTGATCCTCCACAATCTCCCAGGACTTGACCAGGTGGTCCAGGATGTCGCCAAAATAGACGTCCAGGTCTTCGCGAATGAAGGGGCGGTCCACTTTCTCCAGGTTTTCGACGATGGCAATCTGGGGGCGAATGATACGGCGCAAGGCGATAATATCGCGGCGGATGAACGACAGGTCTTGCATCACGCGGCGCGATTCTTCGCTAAAAATCTCCTCTTCCAGATTCCGGATATTGCCGTCCACTTTGTAGAGGATCGGCAGGATATAATCGACCAGGCGGTCGATAACGGTGTAGAAAATCTTACTGGCTCCCCGGCCCATGACCAGCGCCTGGGTTTCGGCGTTGGTCTGGCATTGTTCGAACAGGTGCAGCAGCGGTTTGAGCGTGCCGTCGCTGGCCGTGACCAGATAGCCGCTGCCGACAAACATATCGACTTCGGCGGCGCGGCTCACACGCTGCACGGGGTCCCACAGCGGGAACTGCATCACGACGAACAGGTAGTCGTCGTATTCGTCAATCTTGGGCCGTTCGATGCGACTCTGAACATCTTCCAGGTCCAGCGGGTGAAAATGGGGATAGGTATCCCGCAGGGCCTGGATGTCTTCAGGCGTGACACGCTCGATATTGGTCCATGTGACACGGCCATAGTGAATCGTTTGGGTTGCCATGCGGCCTATTATGGCCCGGAGCGTGGATGGGGGCAAGCCCGAACCATAGAACCCGGCGGTCAGACGTTGTCGGTGGTGGCCGAGGGTGCTGCGGGCGTTTCTTCCGGCGGGTGACAAATCGGGCAGCGGTCGGGCGCAACGGTCTTGAGGTCGGCCACGATCTCGGTCACGCCCTCGACCGCGTAGATGGCCTGGACAATGGCGTCCGCGTCCAGATCATCGTGACTGGCATGATCGTCGTGCACGTAACCGGTCAACAGCACCATGCCTTCCGGCTGGACGATGATCTCCAGGTGATCGACCAGGGAGGTGGTGGTTTCGAGCGCAGCCAGGATATCCTGGTGCAGCGCGTCGATTTCCTCCAGCGTGAGTTCGTCGAAGCGGTCCGGCTGTTCTTCGGTGGGTTGGTGGCCATTGCTGCTGCTGGGGCCGGGAATGTACCAGGGATGCTGGTGCACCGGGCCGAACTGGACCGGGTTGGGCAAGGGGCGAGCCGGGGCAGGCCGGGCGGCGCCATTACGTGCGCTCCCGTTGCGGCTGCTGCCCGCGCAGTCATCGTACAGCGGGCGTCCTGCGTGCCGAGCATGGTAGCGGCGCAACAAACCACACACGAAAGCGCGCTGGCTTTCGGCGTCCCAATAGGCGGCAGGGGTACGGCGGCCCCGGTGCCAGCCCTGCGACAGCCGCTTGACCTCGCGCTCAAAGTGCCGGGCACGCTGCATCAGCAACGCATCCAACGACAGCGCGTTTTCGCTCGCCTGCCAGCGCAGCAGATCGTGCAATACTTCGCGTTCCAGTTCGGCAGTATGCAACATCCGCCGCAAACCGTCGGCTTCCAGGCAGTCATCGCACGCCGCCAACGCCCGTTCCAGCCGCGATATCTTATGCTCATTCTGTTCCAGTTGTTCCCGCAGGAAAGCACATCCCTGCGCCTGTTCCAGCTCCCAATCCATCCGTGTGGCTGCCTTTCATCACAAACAGCAGCGTCGCCAGGCGTGTTGCCAGCGGCTGCTGTTTGACAGAGACAACGCTTTAACGCTTTGTCAAAACAAAATACACGGGCTGTGCAATGATGCACGACCCGTCTACTATTGTAGATCAAACCGGGCGGTTGTCAAGCGATTGCCGTGTGATCCGGTCCATTCGAGTGGCCGGGCCGCTCGTGGGTCCCACCATGCAGCGGCAGCATCACGCGGAAGGTGCTGCCCTGGCCAGGATAGCTTTCCAACTCAATTGCCCCGTCGTGCAAATCGACGATCTCCTTGGTGATCGACAGTCCCAACCCCGTACCGCCGGCCATGGTGGTGGCCTGCTGCGAGCGGAAGAACCGGTCGAAGACGTAAAGCTGCTCCTCCACCGGGATGCCGATGCCGGTATCGCGTACTTCGAGGTAAACCGCCTGTGTATCGTGGGCCAGGTGCAGCGCAATCGTGCCGTCATCGGGCGTGTACTTGGCCGCGTTGGTGACGAGGTTGCTCAGCGCGCGCATGAGCTGCTGCCGGTCACCCTCAACCAGGACGGGATCGTCCAGGCCAACCAGGTCAACGTCTAGCTGCTTATTGTGAATGAGGGGCGTGATGGCGGCCACTGCTTCCTGGCACAGTTCGGCCAGGTCGAACACGCGCTTGTGGGGCGTGGCACGCCGGGCATCGAAGCGCGAGAGTTCGAGTATATCCTCGACCATTTCGCGCAGGATATTGGCTTGCTGGTAAATCTCGCCGATCATCTCGCGCCGGTCTATGTCCACAAAGCGGTCATAATACTTGTTGAGCGTGCTGATCTGCAGCAGCACCGTCGAGAGCGGGGTGCGCAGCTCGTGCGACACGGTCGAGACAAAGCGGCCCTTGAGCTCGTCAAGTTCGTGGTAGTAGGTCACGTCGTGGAGCGCAATCACCGTGCCCAACCGTCCGGCGTCGGGATCGTACACGGCAGCACACCGGGCCTGGATCGCGCGCCGCGGCACGCGCCCAAACACCTGGCACTGGGTCGTGATGTCGTCGTTGCGGTGGCCGGGTTTCAGCCAGCAGGGCCAGGCGGGCTGCTTGCGCTGGGCCAGCGGGCAGTTTTCCGATTGACAGAGGGTGTGAATGTCCTGGCCGCCAGCTTTGACCAGCGCGTCGGTGGGCAGCGCAAACTCGACCGTGTCCGGCAGCGGGTCGTCCAGCGCTTGCAGCCACGCCCACAGCCTGCCCGCCGCGGCCTCAGGCCCGGCACTGTAAAACGCAAACAGCGCTTGGGCGGCAGGATTCATGAGCGTCAGGTGGGCATCCTGGTCGAAGACCAGCAGCCCATCGGCCACGCTCTGCAAAATGGTGCGGATGTGCGCTTCGTCGCGGATGGCTTCTGCATACAGAGCAGCATTGGTCAGCGCCACCCCGATCTGTCGCCCGATCACGTCCAGCAGGCGCGCTTCTTCGGTGCGCCAGGGACGCGGCTCGTCGTGCACCAGCGTGATCACGCCTTGAATCTGCTGCTGCTGCCAGATCGGAACGGTCAGCACTGCCGAAATGCCGGTCTGGTGCAGCAGCGCCGGGATGTCATCGGCAGAAGCAGCCCCGTATTGACCCACATCGGACTGTCCCGGCAAAATACCCGAGACCAGGTTCAGCACGTCTTCCGGCACGCCGGTGGCCGTGGCCAGTTGCATCGCGGTTGAGTCCGGGTTGAGCAGGTAGATCGCGCCGCCCAACATGCCCAACTGCTGGACGGTGGTGTGGATTACGCCATTGAGCATTTCGCCCGTGTCGAGCGAGGTGCTCAGCGTCTCGGCGACGGCGTTGCGCACGCTCAGGTCGGTGGTCCGGGCCGCGACGCGCTGTTCCAGTTCGTCGTACAGACGCGCGTTGTGGATGGCGATAGCAGCCTGGTTCGCAAAACCTTGCAGCCGTTCGGCGTCCTGGTAATTAAAGGCCCCCGGCTGGTTGCTTTCCAGCGTGATCAGGCCAAAGACCTCACCCTCGAAACGCATCGGGCTGCTGACGAGCGACCGAATCCACTCGCGCCGGGGATCGGCGATCCAATGAGGCGCGGTGCGCATATCGTCCACCACGTAGCCGGGATCGGCGTCGAGGATCTGGGCCAGCAGCACATCGTTGCCAAGATCGATGGGCCGGTGTTCCAGGCCCGACTCCAGCCCATACTCCTCATAGCGCCGCCCGCGCACCAAGCGCCCCACACCATCGTCCCCAATGAGCATGATGTTGGCGGCAGTATGGGGGATGATGTGGCCGATGTTGGTCAGAATCCGCTCCATGACCTCGTTCTGGTCGAGCGTGCTGGTGACGGCGGCGGCGGTATCGCGCAGCGCCTCGGAGAGCGCACGTTGCTCGCGCTCGGCGACATACAACCGGGCGTTGCGGATTGCGATCCCGGCCTGGTCGGCGAACGCCAGCAGTCGCCCGGCATCGTCGTCGCTGAAGGCGTGCGGCGTGGCGCTGTCCAGGTTGATCATCCCCAGCAGGCGATCTTCCACCGTGATCGGGGCGCAGATATAGGCCCGAATCCACTGCACTTCGGGCTGGTCCTGGCGGCTGATGTCGGCATGGGTATCGTTCACGGTATGAGGATCACCCCGCTCCAGGGCGGCGCGCACGTCAGGCGGGAATCCTGCCAATGGCAGCCGCATGTTGTGCATCCAGTTCCGGGTGCCGCGCTGGTCATAGCCCTGGCTGCGGACCACGCGCGCGATCCCGTCTTCGAACAGCATGATGTTGGCCGCGTCGTGGGGCACGACGGCCCCAATATGGGTGAGAATGCGCTCCATCACTTCGTCCGGGTCCAGGGTTCGGTTAAGCAGAATCGCGGTATCGCGTAGCGCCTCAGCCAGCAAGCGCTGCTCGCGCTCGGCGGCTTCGGTGCGTTTGCGCTCGGTGATGTCGCGCACGATCATCAACACTTCGTCCGCGCCGCTGACAACCATCCGCCCCTCAAAATCTCGCTTCCCCAACGGCACCGCGAGCTGGTATTCGAACACCTGCATGGTCTGGGTGAGCAACGTGCACAAGATATGTTCCTGGAACTGTGCCACTGTGTCCGGCGGCAGCCATTGGTTCATATGCGTGCCGGAAAGAGCTTCTGCTTGCCCGATCATCAAACCGGTATCATCGCCCGCATAGGCATCCAGGTAGACCCCGGTCCGGCTGATGCGGAACATCAGGTCTGGGATGGCGGACAAAATGGCCTGGCTGCGCGCTTCGCTGTTTTGCAGCGCGATTTCGGTGGCTTTGCGCTCGGTGATGTCGCGCGTGATCGACAGCAGACACGGTTCACCGTTCAGGTTGATCAGCCTGGCAGAAAGCAGCCCGGTTTTGATCTGGCCGTTCTTGATCTGAAAGTCGATTTCGGCATCCCAGACTGCGCCGTGCCGATCCACCTCGCGCAGAATCCACTCCCGGTCGGTGGGGCAGGCCAACAGGTCCAGGTCATAGACAGTGCGGCCCAGGACCTCTGCCGGTGAATACCCGGTGAGGGTGGTAAAGCCTTCGTTGATCTCCAGGTACTGCTCGTCGCGCACACGGGTAATTGCCAGCGCATCCGGCGAGGTGCGAAATGCCGTCGCAAAGCGGTGCTCCGACTGGCGCAGTGCAGCTTCGGCGCGCACCTGTTCGGTGATATCGCGCACGATGATCACACATTCTTCCTCACCACTGGCCACCACGCGGGCTTCAAAGTGGTGGGGTTGATCGTGCACGTCCAACTGGTAGGTAAAGGTGGTCACCTGGCCGGTACTCAGCGCTTCGTGGACGTGATACATGACCTGGCCGGCAATGTCTGGTTGCAGGGCATAGATCGAGCGTCCGAGAACATCGTCCGGTGGCAAGGCTGGCTCGAAATCCGACGGGTGATAGGCGGTAAGCACGCCGTTGCGCGTGATCTGCAGCATCAGGTCAGGAATGGCGTCGAGCAGCGCGCGCATCTCGGATTCGCGGCGGCGCAGGGCAGTTTCGGCCTGTTTGCGCTCGGTGATGTCGCGCGCGATGATGTGCGTGGCGGGTCCATCGTTGTAAAGAAACGGGATGGCGATTACTTCCAGGTCCATCGTGCTGCCATCCAGCCGCATCCCGTGCAGTTCATACGCGGGCGTCGGCTCGCCCGCGCGCTGGGCCCGCTCCAGCAGCGATTGCCCGAGTTGGCGCGAGTCTGGGGCCGTGAAGTCAAATAGCGAACGTCCCGTAACCTGGGCGGGGTGCGCCGCGCCCAGCAGCGATATCCCCGCAGGATTGATATACACAACCTTCCGGTCGAGTTCCAAACCGATGGTCAGTGGAGAATGCTCAACTAACTGGCGGTATTTTTCTTCGCTGGCAGCCAACTCTGCCCGGCGGCTAGCTTCCAGGCGGGCCAGGTGCTGCCGCGTCAGCAGCAGCAGCCCGGTGATGGCGATATTGTATTCGAGCCAGTTTGATTCGAAAGTGAGGGCCGGGTAGATCGTCTGAAAGACCAGCATCCCGGCCAGGTGCAGACCGCCCAGGAGGTACATATCCCGCTGCGGAAGCAGTAAACTGCTCATTATGGTGGGAATCACGAGGTATACCAGCGGGATCGCGTCTTCTGGCGTCTGTACCGGGATGATCAGCCCGAAGATGATCGCCGAGGTCGACACCACTGCCAGTTTTGCCGCGTAGTGATGATAGCGCGTGCGGCTTAGGCCATAGGCGACCAGTTGGATAATGGAAAAGGCCGCCGTCAAGTAAATGTCACTGTAGTGCCAGATGGCCGTGTGATCGCTGACTATGACATAGGACGCTGTCATCAAAATCCCCATCGGCACCATAAACACCAGCAGCGCAGCCAGAAGTTGGGCTTGCCGTCGTGCCGCAAGGTCTGCGATAGCGGGCGAGGGCTGTGTGAGCCACTGCCACATCTGGATCAGACGGTTGGGATTGCTTCTTTGCATCCAAGAATACTCCTGGCCCACCTGTGAAACCTCAATGCTAATATTCAGATAAAAATTAATGTTATTATTTTACCTATAGTATAATCTAATTTCGTTGGATTGTGCCAACTGTCATCCAGTCTTTGGTAATTTTGGCTATGTTGAGCGTGGGGATGCTCCTGGCAGCGGAGGTACTTTGGGCGGAGATGCCCTGGCCTACCCGGTACGCCGGGAAGCGTAGATCAGCAAGCTGGCCGCGACCGCCGCGTTGAGCGATTCGGCTCCTGGCTGCATGGGAATGTAGAGCGTGGAATAGGCCAGCGCGGTGGCGTGTGCTGAGGGGCCGTGCGCCTCGCTGCCGACGATGATCGTGCACAACGCAGGCCAATCGACCGTGTCATACGGTTGGTCGCCCTGCGCCGCCGCCAGGAAAATGTGGTGGTCCGCCAGGTGGGTCTGTAGTTTATCCCACGACCAGGCGCGCACCGGCACCCGGAACTGAGCGCCCATCCCGGCGCGGATGCACTTGGGGTTAAAAACGTCTACCGTGCCCGGGGCGAGTACTACGAGGTCCACGCCCGCAGCGGCAGCAGTGCGCAGCATGGTGCCCAGGTTGCCCGGATCGCGCCAGCCGTCAGCCACGATTACGCGCGCCGGTGGGTCGGGATATGCCAGGTCCGGCCAGGGGAACACCCCCAGCACCCCTTGCGGTGTCTCGGTGTCGGCCATGTCGCGCAGCAGGTCTTCCGTCACTGGCAGGCACAGGATGCCATCGCCTGACGCGCGCGTGACAGTTTCCTGCACGGGAGATGCATCGCCAGAAAAGCACAGAAAGTCTGGCACCGCGCCGGAGTCCAGCGCATCGGTGATCAGGCGCACGCCTTCCAACACCAGGCGCTGCTGTTGACGGCGCGTTTTGGCCTGGCGCTGCAACTGCCGCACCAGCTTCACGCGCGGGTTGTGCGGGCTGGTGATGGGATCAGTCATCGGGCGCGGCCCACCACTTTCACTCGTACTCCAGCAGTTCGGCCTCGTCGAGGATGACGGGGTCATAGGAGGGGGTATGGGCGCGCAGCACCTGGACCAATTCGCCCAGTTCGCTGTGCCAGGGGCGGCGGGTAGTCGTCAGCGGCACCGGGTCTGGTTGGGCGATGCTGTAGACCAGCAGCAGGTGGGTTTCGCCCTCTTGTGCCAGTTCGAATCCATTGAGCGCCCGCAAGCGAAACTCCAGCGGCTTGCGCCGGGTGTTGGCGAATGACACGGTCAGAGCCTCGCGGTTGTAGTCAAACAAAAAGTGCAGGGCGCGCCGGTGGCCTGCCGGCAGATAGAACAGCCCATACACTATCAGTGCGCCGGCAACCGTGCTGATCGCCGACGCAATAAGCAGCGCCGTCGAGTCACGGCTGATGACGTCGGCGACTAGCAGCGCCATGCCGCACCCAATGCCCACCGCCACCCCACCGGCCACGCTCCACAGCCAGGCGATGGGCGCAAACGGGTTACCTGGCAGGCCGTAGCTGATGAGCGCGCGGTTGTGTTCTTGCCGGGTTGTGATGCGGGACATGGCCCCCTCCTTTGCCGCAAACAGGCGGCACACACGCACCAAAAACACGAAAAACCGGCGGGGCCGGTTTATCCGTTTTTCCGTCAATCAAGAGGAGCAATCAGGCTTGTTTGGCCAGCTCAACGATTGACGCAAAGGTCGCCGCATCACGCACGGCAATATCGGCCAGCACCTTGCGGTCCAGCTCGACGTTCGACTGCTTCAGCCCGTGTATGAAGCGGCTGTAACTCATGCCGTTCAAACGAGCAGCCGCATTGATGCGCGTGATCCACAGGCGGCGCAAGTCCCGGCGGCGGTTGCGGCGGTCCCGGTAGGCGTACCATTGGCTCTTCATCATCGCTTCGTTGGCGCGACGGAACAGCCGATGCTTGGTCCCCCACTGGCCCTTGGTCATCTTCAACACTTTTTTATGGCGGCGACGAGTGGTATAGCCGCCCTTCACGCGAGGCATAGCTTAGCTCCTTGACGTTCTGTTGTGCTCCCACCTGGCAGGGCGCTAGGCGGGAGGATTCTGCTTATATTTGCCCAGGTAGGGCGCTAACCGCTTGATGCGCTTGGCATCGGTGGTGTTGGTGACTTCGTGCATCTCGGCAAACTGCTGCTTGGTGCGCTTGGAACTGCGGCGGCGCAGGTGGCTCTTGCCGCCTTTGGTGCGCATCACCTTGCCGGAACCGGTGACCCGGAATCGCTTGGCAGCAGCCTTATAAGTCTTCAGCTTGTACTTCTTCTTTTTCTTGCCCACAACGGCTTTCTCCCTGACAATTCAGCACCGCACAGGCATGTGCGGCGCAGAAAAAACCTTCGACTGAGCCCAGCCATCGTTTTGTTAGCTGGGGAAACCTTCAAAATCAGGTTCAACTGCAAACAGCGTCAACTATTTTACAGTATTTCGAGCGCCCAAAAAGACTATTTTTTCTTCTCGCCAGCCGGAGCGAGCACCATCAACATGGTGCGCCCCTCCATGTTGGGGGCCTGCTCAACAACGGCGACATCGTCCAGTTCTTCCGCTACTTCGCGCAGCATATCGCGCGCGATTTCGGGATAGGTGATCTCGCGCCCCCGGAAACGGATGCGCACCTTAACCTTCATCCCATCTTCAAGCCAGCGCCGCGCGTCCCGCACCTTAAACGACCGGTGATGGTCGTCGGTTTTGGGTCGCAGCCGAATTTCCTTGACTTCGACCTGTTTCTGCTGTTTGCGTGCTTCGCGTTCTTTCTTGGCGCGCTCATACTGAAACTTGCCAAAGTCCATGATCCGGCAGACCGGTGGATCGGCATTGGGAGCCACTTCGACCAGGTCCAGGTCACGGTCTGCGGCCATCTGTAACGCTTCCCGGATGGGAACTACGCCCACGTTATCGTTGGTATCGGTGATCAGCCGAACTTCACGCGCACGTATCCGCTCGTTGACCCGGTATTCTCCTGCGCTTATGGCCCTGTCCTTTCTCGCCGTATGGAAACTGGCTATTTTTCCCGTACATTTGGTCATGCAGTGTAGCATAGGCGGGGCGTTTCGTCAACCGTGATACTGCGCGTTGGATAGCATGACAAAGCAGGGAACTGAGGGAAAATCCGGTGCCCAATGACCTCGCCTTGCCGGGTTTCTTCTGCGCGCATCCAGGCCCCTGCGTTCCAGTCTGAACATTACCATATCTTGCTGCTGGTCCAGCTATCCTAGTCACGAAGGGATTGCGCCCCATGCGCTGCGGGCTCAAAGCCGCGCAGCTACATAAAAAGTCTGCTCAAGCGACTCATTATCCCGCCACCGAACACATTCCTCACAGACAACTTCCCGGCTACGTAGACTGGGTAGCTTCGGCATGGGGCAACTCGACTTCGATAGACTCTACCAGGAACGGGTAGGCGGGCGGCACATCTTCTCCGTCTTCCAGCATACACTCGATATGCAACTGGATGGCTTCACGGATATTTGCCAGCGCTTCCTCGCGCGTGGCACCTTCGCTAAAGCACCCTGGAAGCGACGGCACGGTAACGCTGTACCCACCCGTTGGTTCAGGGTGTAGAATGACCTGCCGTGAATCAATCATTGCGACCACCTTCATCAGCTATCCTCCCCGGATTATACACGGCACCGGCACCATACGCGCGCAGGATGCCTGCCGGTTTTGACGAAGCGGGGAGCACAGGTCTGCGTGGGGTATCCGCAGGGCGTGCGTCAGGCGGGCGTGTGGTTGGGCCTGTTGGACCGGCGGGGGGTTCATGCTATCATGCGGTAAGGGGATCGTTAACGTTACACTCCACACGACAGGATTCCGAGTTTTTGGGAGAAAATTGACGGATGAAGAACAAACTGGTTTTTACGCTGATCACACTGCTGGCGCTGGCGGGACTGCTGCCCGCGCACGTCAGCCATGCGCAAGACGACAGCCTCGCGGGGGAGATCAACGACTACCTGGTCAACGAGGGGTCGCCGCTGGCCGGGTTGGGCACGCTGCTGGTCAATTCCGGGCAGGCGTTCGACGTTGACCCCCGGCTGGTGGTCGCCATTGCTGGGGCCGAAACGAATTATGGGCAAAACGGCTGCGGAGTGGCCCCGTCCTACAACGCCTGGAACTGGTTCCCCAACGATGGCGGCTGCGAAGCCAACCGCTTCGAGTCGTATGCCGCCGCAGCCGGAGCCGTGACCGAAGGGCTGCGCGCGTTGTATCTCGACCAGGGCTATACGAGCATCTCGTCCCTCGCGTCCGCTTATCCCAGCGATACCAACGCCAGCACCTGGGCCAGCCAGGTCCAGCAGATTTTGCAGACGCTGGGTGGCAATCCCAACGACCTGACCTTCCCGGCTGGTGCGAGCGTGGGCCTGCCCGGTGCCCAACCCGGCAGCGCGTTGGAAGGCGAACCGATGGAGAGCGGGCCATTGGAAGGCGGCGTGCCGCAGGCCGTCCTGACGCCGGGCAACCTGTTGCGCAATCCGGGCTTTGAGTCCGGCGGGGCCAACGCGCACCTGTACTGGAGTTTTACGCCCCATAACAATGCGTGCAGCCAGTACATCTACACCGGCTCGACACCGGTCGGCCCCCATTCGGGTGTGCGCAAGATGCACTTCACCGCCAACAGCAGCTATCCGAACTGCCGCTCAATTTACCAGGACGTGAGCGTCAATGCCGCGTCCGGCCAGCAGTATACGTTTGGTGTGTGGCTGGCGTCGGAATATTCGCAGTACGTGGACGTGTCGCTGTGGTGGCTCAACA